>NZ_DATHFX010000493.1:0-3333 GCF_035317885.1 Pinirhizobacter sp. | reverse complement strand
TGGAACAGCGTTTCAACGGGGGCCCGGGCATCGTCGGGTGCGCGGGGATGGTCGATCGTCATGCTGTGTCTCCTAAACCTGCGGCTTGCCGCCCATGATGGATGCATCACGTGACGGCGAGATCACGCAAACGTGCCCGCGTCAGTGGACCGAACCGCAGCTGCTGGCACAAGGCCTCGATGCCGGCGAGGTCGCCGGCCTGGCGACGCAGGGCCTGGGCATGGCTGGCGACCGCGACATCGAGCGCGATGCGGGTAAGGCGCCGGTAGAGCCGGGCAAGTTCGGCATGTTCCTTCAGCCGTGCGGCGCAAGCCGCTGCCCCGCGCAGGCGCAGGTACGGCACTTCGTCGATACGGTCGAGCAGGCTGTCCAGGTCGCCGAAATGGGCCAGCAGGGCGGCGGCCGTCTTGGCGCCGATGCCGGGCACGCCGGGAATGTTGTCCACCGCATCACCGCACAGCGCCAGGTAATCGGCTACCTGGTGCGGATGCACGCCGATCCGCTCGAATACGCCAGCGGCGCCCCAGCGGATGTTCTTGGCGAAATCCCATTGCTCGTCGTGCTCGCCCAGGAGCTGCCCGAAGTCTTTGTCTGCCGAGACGATGACGCTGCGGAAACCATGCGCGCGCAGCGAGAAATGCGCGCTGCCGATGAGGTCGTCCGCTTCGTATTCGTGGTCGTTCATCACCACCAGTCCCAGGGACTCGGCCACGCGCCGGCACCACTCGAACTGCCGTACCAATGCCGGCGGCGGCAAGTCACGGTTCGCCTTGTACGCCGGATAGATGGCATTGCGGAACGACGTGGTAAGGGAGGCATCGAAGGCCACCGCCACGTGTTCGGCGCGGGTGCGCTCCAGCAGTTCGCACAGGAAACGGGTAAAGCCATGCACGGCGTTGACCGGTTCGCCGTCGACGTCGTGAAATTCATCGGGCATCGAATGCCAGGCGCGGAAGACGTACAGGCTTCCATCCACCAGGTGGGCGACCGGGCGGATTACGGCGTCCACGACGACACCACCTCGTCCACGGCCGGGCGCTCGCGTTCGGGCGCGTCCATGACCGGCGTGCCGATGTGCACGAAACCGACGATGCCCTCGTTGGGGCCGAGGCCGAGCAACACGGCTACGCCCTCGTCGTAGGCGGCCCAGCCGGTGAGCCATTGCGCACCGAAACCAAGAGCCTGGGCACCAAGCAGCAGGTTATAGGCCACGTTGCCGGCGGCAAGCCGTTGTTCGATGGCGGGCACGCTGCTGCCTGAGTCGATGCGGCTGACCACGGCTATCACCAGCGGGGCGTATTCATAGCGGCGGCGTTCCTTTTCGCGCTTGGCATCGGAGAGGCCGGGTCGACTTTCCAGGAGGGCTGACAGGCGCGCGCCGAAGGCCAGCTTGGCCTCGCCCGCGAGCAGGATCATGCGGAAGGGCACCAGTTTGCCGTGGTCGGGCACGCGCACCGCCACCTCAAGGAGCTGGCGCAACGCCTGGGCATCGGGGCCTGGCGCACCAAGCTGGCTGGCGGGAACGGAGCGGCGGCCCCGCAGGGCGTGCAAGGGTTCATGGTTCATCCGTCGATTTTAGCAACCTCCTGTACGATGCGCGGGGTGCCTCTTCACGGGAGTGTGGTCCATGGCCTTTACCGTTGCCGCCCTTCGCGAAACCGCCACAGGCGAACGCCGGGTGGCGATCACCCCCGAAACGGCGCGCAAATGGCAGGCGGCGGGCGCGTCGGTACTGTTGGAAACCGCGGCGGGACAATCCGCCGGTTTCCCCGACGAGGCCTATCCGGACGTCACGTTCACAGACGCGCTGGCGGTCGCGGCGCGTGCCGATATCCTCCTGTGCGTACAGCCGCCGTCGCCGGCCAGCCTTGCGGCCTTGCGGCCGGGTTCGGTGCTGGTAGGCGCGCTGCGTCCGCACACAAGTCCCGAGTGGCTGGAGGCGCTCGGCGCCCGGGGCGTGCGTGCGCATTCGCTGGAGCTGTTGCCGCGGACCACGCGCGCTCAGGCCATGGATATCTTGAGTTCCCAGGCCGCGGTGGCGGGCTACAGGGCGATGCTGATCGCTGCCACCTCGGCACCGAAATTTTTCCCCATGCTTACCACCGCGGCCGGCACCATCCGTCCCAGCCGCGTGCTGGTGATCGGCGCAGGTGTGGCGGGGTTGCAGGCAATCGCCACGGCCCGGCGCCTGGGCGCGCAGACCGAAGGCTACGACGTTCGTCCGGAAACGCGCGAGCAGGTGGAGTCACTCGGTGCGAAATTCCTCGACCTGGGTGTCACCGCCAGCGGCACAGGCGGCTATGCACGCGAATTGTCGGCCGAGGAGCGCGCGGCCCAACAGCAGGCCCTGTCCGACCACTTGCGCCAGGTGGACGTGGTGGTGACCACCGCTGCCGTGCCCGGGCGGCCGGCACCGAAGATCATCACCCGGGCGATGCTTTCGGGCATGAAGGCGGGTGCGGTGGTAGTGGATCTGGCCGCCGAGAGCGGCGGCAACTGCGAGGCCACTGAAGCCGGGCGCGAGGTACACGTGGGCGCGGTCACGGTAATCGGACCGACGGACCTGGCGGCGGGTGCGCCGTTGCACGCTTCGGAAATGCTGGCGCGCAACTACCTCAATTTCGGCGTGCTGTTGCTCAAGGACGGTGCGCTGCTGGAAAGCCCCGACGATGAACTGGCCACCGCGACCCAGGTGGCTGGGCAGGTAACGTCGGCGGCTTGAACCCTTTGCCTGCGGGCGGCCTGCATGGGCCGCCGGCGCCTGTCGCTAAAACGGCTCATCGCCGTGTGGCGGAGACGGAGGCTGGCCTCCACCGGGACCGTGCGGCGGCCGGCCGCCACCGGGCGGGGGGCCCATGTCATGCGGCGGCGGGACGACGGCATCGGGGCCGATATTCTCCAGGCCGTTGCGCCTCTGTTCGGGTGATTGCGCCCGCCAGCGCGCCACGAGTGCCGCCTGCTGGTCGGGCGGAAGACTGCGGAAGCGTTCGAAGGCCGCATGCAGGCGTTGCCGCTGCTCGGGCGTGAGTTCCTTGAAGCGGTCCATGTTCTGCCGCGCCGCGGCCCGTTGCTCAGGTGTCATGGCCTGCCACCGCGCTACCCGCTCGCGGATCGCCGCCTGGCGGTCGGGCGGCAGGTGAGTCCACTGGTCCGCCCGTTCGAGAAGGTGTTGCTGCCGGCCGGAAGGCAAGGTGTCCCACTTATCCTGGAACGGCGCCAGCAGGCCGCGTTGAGCCGGGCTGAGGCTCGACCATGGCCGCGCCGGCATGTTGGCGTCCGGCCCGGGCATCGATGCTCTCGGTGGAGGCCCGGGCGGCGGTGGCTCAGCGTGTG
>NZ_DATHFX010000492.1:0-3717 GCF_035317885.1 Pinirhizobacter sp. | reverse complement strand
ATCGGTCGCGCTAGGCCGGCTAACTCATCGCCTGGTCTTGGGAGTCCGGCCATGGAGTCACGCACGATGGCGGACTCCCTCTGGCTGAAGCGCTTCGCTAGTGCTTGGCCGGGAGCTTCTTCGCCTTGGTGGCTGGGTTGTGCTTCACCACCACCGACTTATCCGGCGCCACATGGGGGTTATGCGCTGCCGCCACGTTGTATGCCTCGGTGCATTCCCGACGCGAGGTGGGCTTTCCGGTGGTGGGTGGCTCGACGGGCTTGCTCATTTCGTGCGGCCAGGGATGGCGCGATTGCCAGGGTGCGGGTCAAGATTGCGCGTCGGCGTGTTGTCGCCGTGTCCATGAGATGCTACGGCCGTACGGCGGCGCTCCCCGCGTAGACCACCTCCACGCCATAGGTGCCGGCGGGATCACCAAGCACGATGCGTCCGCCGGGCTGCTCCAGCCCATCGCGTAGCACGCTGGGCGCTTCACCCGGACCCGCCTTGCGCAAGGTCACCTGGTAAATGGCCTCGTGCTGGCGATACGTGACCTCGAAGCCCGCCCAGGAGGCCGGCACCACCGGGTGGAATTCCAATGCTCCGTCCACCAGCTGCACGCCAAGCAGCGATTCCACCACCAGGCGATACATCCAGCCCGCGGAGCCTGTGTACCAGCTCCAGCCGCCGCGGCCGACGTGGGGTGGCACGGCGTAAATGTCGGCAGTCACTACGTAGGGCTCCACCTTGTAGATGTCGGTGCTTGCGGCATCGCCAACGTGGCTGCCAGGCTGGATCATCCGCAGCAGCTCCCACGCGCGCTCAGCGTCGCCCAGTTCGGCGAAAGCCATCACCGCCCAGATCGCCGCATGGGTGTATTGGCCGCCGTTCTCGCGCACGCCAGGGACGTACCCGCGAATATAGCCAGGGTCCATGGGGGTACGGTCGAAGGGGGGATCGAGCAGCTGGATCAGGCCAGCATCGGCGCGCACCAAGTGCTCGTCGAGCGATGCCATGGCCTGCTGCCGGCGTCCGTCCCCGGCCATGCCGGACAGTACCGACCAGCTTTGTGCAATGGAATCGATGCGGCATTCCTCGTTGGCCGACGAACCCAGCGGCGTGCCGTCGTCGAACCAGGCGCGGCGGTACCACGCCCCGTCCCACGCCTCGCGCTCAACGGCTTCGCGGAGGTTCGCCACGTGCACCGCGCATGCCTGGGCGAAGGCATCGTCGCCACGGCGGTGGGCGACCCGGGCGAATTCCTTCATGACGAAACCGGCAAAAAAGCCCAGCCACACGCTTTCGCCCCGGCCCTTCTCGCCCACGCGGTTCATGCCGTCGTTCCAGTCGCCGCTGCCTATCAGTGGCAGCCCGTGCGCGCCGCGCGCCAGGCCGTGTTCGATGGCGCGCACGCAGTGCCGGTAAAGTGGCTCGCGCAGCATCGAGGCTTGTGGCAGGTCGTAATAGGACTCTTCGCCCGGCAATAGCGCGCGTCCTTCGATATAACCCACCGGCTCATCCAGCACGGCCAGGTCGCCGGTAGCCAGCACATAGCGTGCGGTGGCCAGGGGAAGCCAGAGGTAGTCATCCGAACATTGCGTGCGCACACCGCGGTCCAGCGGCGGATGCCACCAATGTTGCACGTCGCCTTCGGGGAATTGATGGGCAGCGCACAACAAGAGCTGCGCGCGCAGCAAGGATGGCGCCGCATGCACCATGGCCATGGCGTCCTGCAGCTGGTCGCGGTAGCCCATGGCGCCGCCCGATTGGTAATAGCCGCTGCGTGCCCACAAGCGGCAGGCGATGGCCTGGTACATCAGCCAGCGGTTGGCAAGCAGGTCCACGCCGGCCTCGGGTGTTCGCACCTGCACCGCGCCGAGCAGGGCATCCCACTGTGCGTGCACCCGCAGCAGTTCGTCGGCGGCCGCGCCATTGCGGCGGAAGCGATGGACAAGCGCGGAAGCGGCGGCCTCGTCGCGGCCCAGCCCCATGCGGAACACCACCTCACGCTTCTCGCCCGGCTCCAGGGCGATGTCGAGCTGGATCGCGGCGCACGGATCCAGGCCCGCACCCACCCGCGATGACCATTGCGCCCGGCTGAGCGCCGCGGGTGCCGCCATGCTGCCGTTGCGCCCCAGGAATTCGGCACGGTCGCCGCCGATCCGGCGCCTGGGATCCTCTACGTCGAAGAAGGCCACGCGGCCGGGGAATTCCGTGTTGTAGGCATTGCGGGCGAAGATCGCCCCGCTGGCTGGGTCGGTGGACGTGACCACTTGCATGGCGGTTTTCTCGCGCACGTCACCAAGCACCCACTCCACGTAGCCGGTGGCCGACAGGCGGCGCGCCCGGGTGGACTGGTTGTGCAGCTTCAGCACCAGGAATTTTATCGCTGCATCGGTGGCCACGTAAGTCCACAGTTCGCTGCGGATGCCTCGCTCGACATGCTCGAACACGCTGTAGCCCGCGCCGTGGCGGGTGATGTAGCGTCCCTCGCCCCGGCGCGGCATCGGCGTCGGCGACCATACATGGTCGATCTCGTCGTCGCGCAGGTACATCGCTTCGCCGCACAGGTCCTCCACCGGGTCGTTGCCCCACGGCGTGAGGCGGAGCTCATGGGCGTTTTCGGCCCACGTATAGGCACTGCCGCTTTCAGACACCACGGTGCCGAACTGGTCGTTGGCGATCACGTTGCACCACGGTGCCGGCGTCGGCGTGCCTTCATCGAGCACCACGACGTATTCCCGGCCGTCGGCGCTGAATCCGCCAAAGGGATTGGGCTGCCGAAGGTCCAACGGGGCAGGCGGCTCGGTGGATTCCAGGCCGGGAGCCGATACCCTGGACAGGCGCGTCGGACGTGGGGCGCTGTCGCCGGTCGCCCGCGAATCGGCTACGTGGCGGTCGATCTGCTCAGCCAGGCTACCGCGCGCATCGTTGACGATGATGCGCGCGCTGGCCATGGTGACCTGGCGATCCTCCGGCGAGAGTTGTTGCGTGCCACGCACGAAGATGCCGCCGGGACGATCAAGCAGGCTCGCCTCGCTGCCGGAGGTGATCAGGCCCATGATCAGGTCCTGCAACTCCTGCCGGTAACCGGCACGATCCTCGTTCCAGATCACCAGGTCCACGGCCAGTCCCTTCAGGCGCCAGTAGGCATGGGCCTGCACCAGTTGCCGCGCCAGATCGATCCGCAATGGTTCGGAGATCTGCAACAGCACGATGGGCAGGTCGCCCGAGATGGCCTGCCCCCACAGTCCGGATTGCCCGCGCCGGTTGCTGGCGATGATCGCGGGATCCGCGCGAAGCGTGGCGTTGGGATAGATGATCGAGGTTGCCATGTGCTCGTACAGCTGAGCTTGCGCCAGCGTGGCATTGAGCTGGCGCAGCAGCACCTGGGCATGGGTCCAGGCCAGGTCGAATACACGATCGGCCAGATGCCGGTCGCGGTATTTCCCGATCAGGCCGATGCAACCTTCGCGGGTGTCGGCGATGCCGGTGACAAAATCCAGCGTGGCCGACTGTTCGGGTTCCAACACGATCCGGCAGCGGATGGCGACGATCGGGTCGAGCACGGATCCGGCGCATCCGGACAGCGTGGAGACGTCGCCATCGAGCGCGCGCGGCCGTGATGCATCGCGCCCGCGCCCGAGAAAACGGGCCCGGTCGGTTTCGTAGGACACTTCCTGTACGTGCGCATCGTGTACTGCCAGCAAGTGACACATCCACGGCGTGGCTTCGTCA
>NZ_DATHFX010000491.1:0-3902 GCF_035317885.1 Pinirhizobacter sp. | reverse complement strand
GGTCTGCTTGCCAGCGCGTCCAGTGCCTGGCCGCCGTCGTCGACGACCGTGCAGGTTCGACCCAGGCGCGCCAACTGTGCACGGATCAGTGCCTGGTTGGTGGGATTGTCGTCGGCCACCAGGATTCGCGCAGGTGATGATGGCGCCGGTGTCTCGGGCTCATCCGGCAGGGGAGGCGGGGCCTCGCCCAGTCCCAGGGCAAGCTCGCACACGCGTGCCAGTAGCGAACTTCTCACCGGGCAGGCGCTCATGACCAGCATGCCGTCTTGCTGCGAAAAACCCCGCGGATCGGCCTGGCCGGAAACCAGCACGACATTTGCCAGTGGCGAGCCCTGGCTGCGGGTGGTGAATACGACGTCCGCATGCGTGGCCGGGCTGGGCTCGGACAGGATCATGCCCAATGCGCCCAGGCCCTGTGCCAGCGCCTGGGCGGTGAAGGCGTCGTCCACGTCGATGCTGGCGGTCCTTCCCGTCAACAATCCGTTGTGCCGATGAAGCACGTTGATCTCCAGCCCGAGCTCCACACGGACACGCGTCCCGGAACCGGGCGTGCTTTGTATCTGGATCGTGCCGCCCATCAACTGCACCAGCTGGTGGCAAATGGAAAGGCCCAGGCCGCTGCCGCCGAAACGGCGTCGCGTGGAACCCTCGCCCTGGGTGAACGGTGCGAACAAGGTGGGCAGGACCTCCGCGGCGATGCCGACGCCGGTGTCGGTGACATCGATGCCGATGCGCTGGTGTTCGCCAGTGGCACCATCGGGGACGACAGTGGCCTCGATGGTCACCGAGCCTGCCGACGTGAACTTGATCGCGTTGCCAATGAGGTTCAATAGCACCTGCCTGACGCGCACGTCGTCGGCCATGACCATGGCGGCGATACCGGCGTCCACCTTTACGCGCAGGTCGATGCCGCGGCCATGTGCCTGGGCGGCAAGCATGCCGACAGTGCGGTCAATGAGTTCCCGCATGTCCACCGGTACGAGCTCCAGGCTGAGCCGGCCCGCCTCGATCATGGAAAAATCCAGGACATCGTCGAGTACTTGCAGCAGCAGGGTGGCCGAATCGCCTGCCGTGCCAAGCAGGCTTCGCTGCTCTTCGTCCAGCCGGGTGCCGCCCAACAGTTCCAGCGTGCCCAGCACGCCGTACATCGGCGTGCGTATCTCGTGGCTCATCGTGGCCAGGAATACTGTTTTTGCCTGCGTCGCGGATTCGGCCTCGTCGCGTGCTGCGGCCAGTGCCAGGCCTTGCTCGTGCGTGACCGTAACGTCCACCCAGTAGCCGTCGAACTGCGTGACACCCCCGGACAGGCGGCGCGGCAGCGCGTGCGTAGTGACCCAACGGTCGCCGTGTACGCGCACGGTGGCGTGCAAAGCCGTGAGTGACTGCACCGCGTGGTGCACACGTTCCAAAAGCATCTCGCGGTGCTCGGGCGATACCGTGCGGAATGCGGCAGGCTCATCGCGCAGGAAGGTGGGCGGGTCCACGCCAAAAATCGATAAGGTGTCGCCATCGACATAAAGGAAAGTGATCTGGCGTTGCCGGTCGATGGTGAAGCGGAACACCACGGCGGGAATGTTGCGCGTGACATCCTGCAGCTGTTGTTCCGTATGGAGTCGCCGGCGCACCTCACGGCGAAGGCGTACCCAGGCGAAGCTCACCAGGGCCAGGGCAATGCCGAAGATCAATACGATCGGCCAGGTTTTTTCCCATACGGCGGACCACGAACCGCCCCAGGTGTAGTTCACCGATAACCATGTATTGCGGATGC
The DNA here is from genome assembly GCF_035317885.1 of Pinirhizobacter sp. Lineage (GTDB taxonomy): Bacteria > Pseudomonadota > Gammaproteobacteria > Xanthomonadales > Rhodanobacteraceae > Pinirhizobacter. The sequence goes on along the minus strand of NZ_DATHFX010000491.1, from coordinate 2,134 downwards.
GGGCAGCCTCGCGCGCATCCACGCGCGCAAGCGACCGATCGATCAGCGGAACCAGCCTGGCGTAGTCGGTGCGCACGGCGAAAGCCAGGGGCTCGGTGAGATGGGTGGGGGCGCCTACGCGAAGATGCGGGTAGCGCGAGCGGATGAAGAGATCGACGGTGGCGAGGTTGCCGACCACGGCGTCGACCTCGCCGTGGTCGAGCAACTTGAGTGCTTCGGCGCCGTCGTGGGTGGTGATCGTGCGCACGGGGCGGGGAGCTTCGGCGAGCATGCGCAGCACCGCTTCCCGGTCGGTGTCCGCCGCCACCCGTTCGCCCGCCAGATCGGCAAGGCCTGCAATGCTGGCGGTGTCCTGGCGCGTGGCGATCACCAGCGGAAACTCGACGTACGGCTGACTGAACGCCAGCCCTTTCCCGGCGCGTCCACCGGGATTGAAGGCGAGCACGATGTCAACCTGCCCTTGGTCGATCATCTTGCGCGTGGCGCTGAGGTCGCCGCTGCGGACATAACGAACCTTCAAGCCGAGGTCGTCCACCACGTGCTGGAAATAGTCCGCTGAAATACCCTCGGGAAGGCCATGGCTGTCCGCGCTGACGAATGGCGCGAAAGCGTCGTCGTAGGTGACGTTGAGCGTGGGAAGTGCATCGAGCCAGGCACGTTCGGCGGCGGAAACGGGCATCCGGCCGGGATTTGCGTCGTCCGCGTGCAAGGGATTGCCCGCGATCACCCAGAGGCTGGCGACGACACAGGACAGGAGTGGGCGAAGCCGTGTCATTGGGGTTTCCTCGGGTTTACTTGCTGTATCCTGCCGCAACGCGCAACCAGTACGGAACGACGACGGGTGCTGATACGGACATGAGCGAGCAGGGCACTTCCAGTGCCACTCGGGTGATTATCGCAGATGATCATCCGGTGGTGATCCTCGGCGCACGCGCCGCACTCGACCAGGCGGGAGATATGCTCGTCGTTGGCGAAGCGGCCGATGGCGACCGGCTCATGGCCTTGCTTGCCAGCAGGCCGTGCGATGTCCTGGTAACCGATTTCTCCATGCCCGCCGGCCGTCACGGCGATGGCTTGCAATTGCTCGATGTCATCCGCCGCCGGTATCCCCGGCTGCCCGTGGCGGTGCTGACCATGGTCAACAACATCGGCGTGCTTCGTGCGATGCAAACCCGTGGCGCCCTTGGCTTGTGCGACAAGCGTGCGCCGATGCGCGAGTTGCCCAACGCCATCCGAAGCGTTGCAGCAGGGCGTGCCTATGTCAGCGAATCCATCCGCCAGCAGTTCGCCATGGCCGACACCCCCGCTGCCGATGGCGCGGCGCCGGTGCGGCTGTCGGCACGCGAAATGGAAGTGGTGCGCCTTTACGTAGGAGGCCTTTCACTTACACAGATCGCCGATCGACTGAGTCGCAGCGTGAAAACGGTGAGCCGGCAGAAGCGCGACGCCATGCGCAAGCTCGGTATCGACCACGATAGCCTGCTGGCGGACTACGCCCGCGAACACGGAATGGCATGAACGTCTCGGTCCCTCCGCATGCCCAGGCGACCGGTAGCCAGTTCGACTCCAGGCGCATGCTCGATGCGCGCGAGCGCTCGTGGGTCACCCTGCGCGAAATTGCCAGGCGCATCACCCCGGGCATGACGGAGCCCGAAGCCATGGCGCTTGCCGGCGAGGTCCTGGCCGACGCCGGCATGCAACGCATCTGGCATCCATCGTTGATCCGCTTCGGCGCCAATACCCTGAAGACTTTCCGCGAACGCTCGGCGCCGGATATCCGTCTGGGTGAGCGCGACATTTTCTTCGTCGACTTAGGGCCCGTGTTCGACGGCCACGAAGGCGATGTCGGCGATACCTTCGTGCTTGGCGACGATCCCCTCATGCATGACTGTGCCGTTGCGGCACGCGAGCTCTTCTCGCGCGTCGCCGCGCGCTGGCGCGAGGGCGGCCAGAGCGGCCGGGCTTTGTACGAATTCGCCACGGACCAGGCCCAGGCCATGGGCTGGCGACTCAACCACGAAACCAAGGGCCATCGGGTGGGCGATTTTCCGCACGCGGTGCACAAGGCGGGCAATCTGGGCGACTTCGATGCCGAACCCATCCCGGGGTTGTGGGTGCTGGAGATCCAGATCGC
>NZ_DATHFX010000490.1:0-11436 GCF_035317885.1 Pinirhizobacter sp. | reverse complement strand
GCCCGGCGCGCCGGCTTCGGTGAGTACCGAATCCAGGTTCAGGCGCAGGTCTTTCGCATACTCGGGCAGGCTGCCCCGGAGGTCGGCAAGACTCATGTCATATCCTCAAGTTGAATAAATTCTGGACAAAAAAAGGGCGGCAAAGCGATCACCTTGCCGCCCTTCGGGTGGGTCGCGGCGCGCGGGGGAGGGAGCTAATGCGCGCGACCCATGACCGTTACATCAAGCCACCTTGAGCGTCTCTTCGCCCTGGCTCCAGTTGCAGGGGCACAGCTCGTCCGTCTGCAGTGCGTCCAGTACGCGCAGCACCTCGGCCGGATTGCGGCCCACCGAACCATCGGTGACATAGACGAAGCGAATGATGCCTTCCGGATCCACCAGGAACGACGCGCGCTGGGCAACACCCTCGTCGGACAGGATGCCAAGGGCCGAGGTGAGGTCCTTCTTGATGTCGGCGAGCATGGGGAACGGCAGGTCGCGCAGGTCCTTGTGGTCCTTGCGCCAGGCAAGGTGGACGAACTCCGAATCGGTGCTGGCGGCCAGCACCTGGCAGTCGCGGTCGGCGAACTGGCTGTTGAGGTCGCCAAAGCCCTTGATCTCGGTCGGGCAGACGAAGGTGAAGTCCTTCGGATAGAAGAAAACCAGCGTCCACTTGCCCTTGTAGGTGTCGTTGTTGATCTGGGCGAACGCCTTGTCGAGGCTCTCGATCGAGACCGTGGCCGTCAGGTCGAACTTGGGAAACTTGTCGCCGATGCTAAGCATGGGTGGCACTCCTTGAGGGGTTGGGGGAACGAAGGGAAGCGAAGGCAGACGAGAACTATAACCGGCGGATTCACATACAGCAAATCAATTGTTTGCATACTCGTGATAGACTCAGACTATGAATATCCGAGACCTGCAATACCTCGTCGCCCTCGCCCAGCACCGGCATTTCGGCCGCGCGGCCGACGCCAGCTTCGTCAGCCAGCCCACCTTGAGCACCCAGATCAAGAAGCTGGAAGACGAACTGGGCGTGTCGCTGGTCGAACGCGCCCCGCGCAATGTATTGCTCACCGAGGTCGGTGCGGAGATTGCCCGCCGCGCGCGGGGCATCCTGGCCGAGGTCGACCAGATCAAGTCCATCGCCCAGCGCACCCGCGATCCTGAATCAGGCAGCTTGCGACTGGGCATTTTCCCCACGCTCGGGCCTTACCTGCTGCCGCACATCGTGCCCCGGGTACGCGAGCGTTATCCGCGCCTGGAGTTGCTGCTGCGCGAGGAAAAATCCGACCAGATCCTGCACATGCTGCGCGAAGGCTCGCTCGATGCAGGCATCCTTGCCCTGCCCCTCCACGACGACAGCCTGCATACGGAATTCCTGTTCGAGGAATCCTTCGTGCTGGCCGTGCCCGAGAAGCACGCGCTCACACAATCACGCAAGCTCACCATGGACGACCTCGCCGACCAGAGCCTGCTGCTGCTCGAAGACGGTCATTGCATGCGCGACCAGGCACTGGAGGTTTGCCATATGGCCGGCGCCACGGAAAAGACGGGCTTCCGCGCCACCAGCCTGGAAACCCTGCGCCAGATGGTCGCCGCAAACGTCGGCATCACCCTGCTGCCGGCGCTGTCGGTGAAACCGCCGGTGGCGCAGACGGGGCAAGTGCGCCTGCTGCGCTTCGCCGAGCCCGCGCCGAGCCGCCGGATCGCCATGGTCTGGCGCAAGAGTTCGGCGGCCGGAGCGTTCCTGCACGGCGTGGCGGACGTTGTCCGCAGCCTGCCGGCTGACCTCTTCGACGACCACGACATCGCGGTCTGACCTTTGCGGCGCCTGGTGCTGATCCTCCTGGCCATCGTGGTCGTCTTCGGGGCGATCCACTGGTGGCACCTGCGGCCGGCCCGGCCGGGACCGGGCGTGCTGGCACCCGATGCGCCGGTGCAGGTAGACCTTGACCCGGACCAGGGCACCCGGCTCGTTCGAGGCGATGCCGTGCTGACCACACGGGCCCATTTCTCGATGACGGCCCGCGTGCTGGCGCGCGAGGACTACGCCCATGACGACCTTGCCTCCAGCGTGCCCGTGGACCTTGCCATGGGCTGGGGACGGATGTCCGACACATCGGTGCTCAATCGCATCGAGATCTCGCAATCGGGCCGGTTTTACTACTGGCATGTCGAGCAATTCCCGATTCCCCAGGGAGAGATCGTGGCGTCGAGTGCGAACATGCACATGATCCCCGCCGACGACGGGGTGAAGCGCGCGCTGCAGCGGGTCCGCCCCGGACAGGTCGTGCACGTGGAAGGCTTCCTGGTGGACATCAACCGCCGCGATGGCCGCTGGTGGCACACCTCGCTCAGCCGCACCGACGCCGGCGCCGGCGCCTGCGAGATCATCTACGTCGAATCGATCGCGGTTCAGTAGGCAAGAAGCCGGTGCAGCGGGGCTTCGCCCAACCAGCGGGATCGCCCGTTGAGCGCGGTCAGTTCGATCACCACGCTACCGCCTATCACCGAGGCACCCAAGTGCTCCACCAGGCGGCGGCCGGCTTCCAGGGTACCGCCGGTGGCCAGCACGTCGTCGACGATGATCGCACGCTGCCCCGGGCGCAGGGCATCGATACGCGCCTCCAGGCGGTCCATGCCGTACTCGAGCACGTAGTCCACGCCGACGGTAAGTGGCGGCAGTTTGCCCGCCTTGCGCAGGGGCACGAACCCCGCGCCCAGCCGCGCCGCCATCGCCGCGCCGAAGATGAAGCCGCGCGATTCGATGCCGCAAACCACCTCCACGCCGGCGCCGCGCCAAGGCTGGCACAGCAGGTCCAGGCAGCGGGCAAAGCCATCAGGGCTGGCCAGCAGCGGGGTGATGTCCTTGAATCCGACACCGGGGCGGGGAAAGTCCGGCACGTGCCGGACCAGCGCTTCGATCTCATCCATCGCAAAGCTTCATCGTGGTGGGAGGGCCCGCCCACCATAACCGAGGACGGTGACACTCAGGCGGGAAGCAGTCCCGGGAAATCGAGGTCGCCGCTACCGGCTACCGCGCGGGCCTCGGCAAGGTCGGCCTCCACGGCGCGGACGATCAATTCGGCCGCGGCCGCGCAGGACTCGGGCACCATCACGTTCAGCAAGTCGCATACCGGCAACTGCCCGATGCCCCCGGTGAGGAGCTCGCCGGAGACAAAGGCCGGGATCTCCGCGCGTTCGAGCGCATCCTTGACCAGATGCGCGTCGAAGATGTTCGCGGCGCGGTAGACGATGTGCATGGCAGCACGCTAGCGCGCGGCGGCCATGCGGCGCAAGACCGGGTAGAATCGAAGGCTTGTCTTAGCCCCTCCTGGAACACGAACCGATGTCCACCGAGCACCTGCCAACCGGCCCCACCGACGACGCCACGGGCGAAATCCGTGACTTCATCCGGCAGATCGTTCGCGAGGACCTGGCCACGGGCAAGCACACGTCCATCCACACCCGTTTTCCCCCCGAGCCCAACGGCTTCCTGCACATCGGCCACGCCAAGGCGATCTGCCTGAACTTCGGCCTGGCCCAGGAATTCGGCGGCGTCTGCAACCTGCGCCTGGACGACACCAACCCCGCCAAGGAAGACCCGGCCTTCGTCGATGCCATCAAGGGCGACGTGCACTGGCTCGGCTTCGACTGGTCCGAGCTTCGCCACGCCTCCGATTACTTCGGCGTGTTCTACCTGGCCGCCGAGAAATTGATCCAGCAGGGCGACGCCTACGTGGACGACCTGTCGCCGGAGGACATGCGCCAGTACCGCGGCACGCTCACCGAGCCTGGCCGCAACTCGCCCTTCCGCGACCGCAGCGTGGAAGAAAACCTCGCCCTCTTCCGCCGCATGCGCGCGGGCGAATTCGCCGATGGCGCAAAGACGCTGCGGGCGAAGATCGACATGGCCGCAGGCAATATCAACCTGCGCGATCCGGCGCTTTATCGCATTCGCAAGGTGACCCACCAGAATACCGGCGACGCCTGGCCGATCTACCCGATGTACGACTTCGCGCACAGCTTGTCGGACGCGCTGGAAGGCATCACCCATTCGCTGTGCACGCTGGAATTCGAAGACCACCGTCCGCTGTACGACTGGTGCGTGGACAAGGTGGACCTGGTCAACCATCCGGCGCTGTGGCAGCACCTGGTCGAGGCAGGCATCCCTACGGTTCCCAGCAAGCCCAGGCAGATCGAATTTTCGCGGGGCAATATCAGTTACACGGTGATGAGCAAGCGCAAGCTGCTGAACCTCGTGCAGGGAAAACTCGTCGACGGCTGGGACGATCCGCGCATGCCCACCATTGCCGGCGTCCGCCGCCGCGGCTTCACCGCCGCGGCGCTCCGCCTGTTCTGGGAACGCATCGGGGTGAGCAAGCAGAACAGCGTGATCGACCTGGGCGTGCTGGAAGGCTGCGTGCGCGAAGACTTGGACTCGCGCGCCGAACGGCGCATGGGCGTGGTCGATCCGCTCAAGGTCACCCTGACCAACCTGGATGCCTCCCACGTCGAAACCCTCACCTTCCCCAATCACCCGAAGGATGAATCCTTCGGGACGCGGCAGGTGCCTTTCGCCGCCACCGTATGGATCGAACGGGAGGATTTCGAAGAAGTGCCGCCGAAGGGTTTCCATCGCCTGAAGCCCGAAGGCGAAGTGCGGCTGCGCGGCGTGGGCATCATCCGTTGCGATGAAATCGCAAAGGATGCCGGCGGCAAGGTGGTGGAGCTTCGTTGTTCGCTCGATCCGGACACCCGCCATGGCATGCCCGGCGCCGACCGCAAGGTCAAGGGCACCATCCATTGGGTCAGCGCCCACCACGGCGTGTCCGCCGAGATCCGTCTGTACGACCGCCTCTTCGACGTGGCCGACCCCGACGACGACAGCGACGGCAAAACCTACGAAGACCACATCAACCCCGACTCGGTGCGCGTGGTGCATGGCTACGTGGAACCGGCCGCCACCACCATCGCCAGGGACCAGCGCGTGCAATTCGAGCGCATGGGCTATTTCGTGCCCGACTCGCACGATCATGCCGCGCCCTCACGGATCGTCTTCAACCGCGTGGTTACGCTACGCGACAGTTGGGCAAGGCAGGCCGGAAAGTGACCATGTTGATGGCGCAGATCCACCTGACACTCCCCGTATGGGTCAACGATGCCGTCGACGACGGCCGCGTGTACGCATCCGACGAAGACAAGGTTGGCCTCGCCATCGCGCTCTCGGCAGGTAACCTGGAACACCGTACCGGCGGCCCGTTCGGCGCCGTGGTGTTCGACGGTGAAGGGCGTGTGGTGGCGGCTGGCGTCAACCGCGTGGTGCCGCACAACTGTTCGGTGGCCCACGCGGAGATCATGGCGTACATGAGCGCGCAGCAACGCCTGCAGCGTTTCCGCCTGAACGAAGGCGGCGGCCGCTATATCCTGGCTTCCAGCGCACAACCGTGTTGCCAGTGCTATGGCGCCACCGTTTGGGCGGGCGTGGATGAGCTGCTGATTGGCGCACGCTCTTCGGATGTGGAAGAGCTCACCGAATTCGACGAGGGTCCGCTTCCCGCCGACTGGATGGGCGAGCTGGAACGGCGAGGCATCGCGGTGCGCACGGATATCCTCCGCGACGACGCGCGCAAGATACTGGCTGCATACGGGCAGGATGGCCCGGCGTATTGAGCCGCTGGCGCGCCGCGCTGCCCCTCCTCCTGCTGGTCGCCACCGGCATCGTGCTTTTCAGTTCCGGCGCCTTTGACCGCCTGAGCCCCACGAACCTGGTCACCGACCAGGACATGCTGCATGCGATGGTGGCGGCGAGCCCGGTATCCACGCGCCTGGCCTTCATCGGCCTGTTGACCATGGCGGTATCCACGGGCATCCCCGGCACCGTGGTGATCATCTTTGCCGGCGGGCTGATGTTCGGCCTGGTCGATGGCGCGATCTGCTCCACCATCGGCCTGGTGCTGGGGTCGCTATTGCTGTTCCTGGCCAGCCGGTACGCCTTCGGTGCCGGCTCCAAACATCCACCGCTGCTGGTGGAGCGGCTTCGTCATGGCTTCGGCAGCCATCCGGTGAGCTACACCTTGTTCCTGCGCCTGGTCCCTGTGTTGCCCTTCGGCGGCATGACGGTGGCCCTGGCCTGGCTGCGCTGCCCGCTGTGGCTGTTCCTGGGTGCCACGGCCGCGGGCGGAGCCGTCACCACCGTGTTCGAGACATCCATTGGCGCGGGGCTGGACGTGGCCATGGCGCAAGGCCAGCCGCTGGACGCCAGCCTGCTGCTCAACCATCACGTACTGATCCCGATGGGGGCATTGGCCCTGCTGGCCCTGCTTCCGCTGCTGGTGGGCCGCCTGCGTGGCCGGCCGAGAAGCCCCTAGCGCATCGCGCGGATCAAGCCACTGCGCGCGTGGATCTTGCCGCAGCCAGTGCAACGTCGGGAAATGCCGTGACGGCTCTCGCGTTCGGCCTGGAGCAGGCAGCCGCAGACAAAACAATTCGGCGCCACCCCTGATTTCCAGCGCAGCAGCCGCAAGCTGGCCACCCCCACCAGGGCGGCGGCCAGTATGAGCAGGGCGTAGCCTGCCAATGAGGTCAGGGTGACGGCCGATCCGGCGGCATCGGCAACATCGGCGCCGATCCGGCGGCCCACGCTGGCCAGGGCTGCACCCGACGCGGCCACGCAGGTGGCAGGGGCATACAGGCGAAAGAACATGCGCGAGAGATATGTCACGGTCTAGGGCCCCCTGGGTTGGCGCAGAGCGTGTCCTGACCGCCGTGCAAGACGGGTGAACGCTGCACGCCATCACCACGCGGCAGCGGCGACCATGCCCGCATCAAAAGGCAAGGAACCTGACGTGGCCCACCGACAGCACCCCGAGACCTACACCATCGACCACTTCGAGACGGTGGACGACGGCACCCAGGTCGAGCCGCATCACCTTCCCCAGGCCTGCGCCGTGCTTTCCGGTGCCCCCGACCGCGAATGGCATCAATACTTCCTCGAATCCGCACGCCAGGTAGAGCAGGCACGCCCGGGCATGCGGCTGGAACTGCTGGCCGATCGCCTGCGCTTCTACACACGCGCATCGACCGCCGAGGAAGCCTGCTCCGCCGTGGTGGCGGCGGTCCGCGACACCAACCGCGCTTACATGACGGTGCGGGAAGCTGAGAACCGCCGCATGGCCCAGCGCCGTGAGGAAGTGGAGGAACTGGGCAAAAGGCTCAAGGTGATCAGCAAGAAGCTGGGCAAGGTGGTGGGCTGATCATAAATCGTGTGCGTTTTCGGCATTCCTTCACCGTCAACGAACTATTCCTTCCAGCGTTAGTTACGTTAGCGGGCTGGGTGGAGCATTTGACTTAGGATCGAGCGACTTGCGCAAATGGATCTGCATTATCGCCGGCGGCCCCGACCACGGCGCGCTGGTACCGCAATGGTGTGACTTCACTGATTCGATGCCGCCGTCGTTCGATTCCAGCGACGGTCGCCCGCTCGAGCCGATTTCCTGCGTCAGTAACGGCGACGACCATCGCTGCGTGATGATGCACCCACGCGCCACTCCCTACGAAGTGGATGTGGCGGTGGCGATGCTGACAGCTGTAATGGAGACGCCGCTTACTTTACGGTGACGGTGATTTTCTTCGACACGATCGGCGGGTCGAAGGGAATGTGGTTTTCGTCACCCAGTTCCAGTTGCAACGTGTGCTTGCCCGGGGCCAGCTTCAGCGCGGTTTCCGTCTGGCCCTTGCCGAAGTGGATATGGGTGGCGTCGTTGGCAATGGGCACGCCGGCCGCCGGCAGGGTGTCCACATCCACCAGAAGGTGATGGTGGCCGGTCCCTTCCTTCTTGACGCCCGCCGGCGCAATGCCCATGCCCTTCAAGCCGAAGACCACGGTGACCTCGGGACCGACGGTGGCGCCATCCCTGGGCGAGACGATGTAGACCTCGGCACCGGCCGGGGCCTTGGTGACCGGCAATGCCGGGGCATCGGCAGCCATGGCCGTGGCCGTGGCCGTGGCCAGCGAGGCAAGCGCAAGGCTCATGATCAGTCGCTTCATCGGGGTCTCCTTCATGCGGGGGGGAGAGGTAAGTATAGGCACGCCGCCGCCGATCGACGGGGTCAGAGTATTCACTCTGACCCCGAACTTCCAAGCTTCGGGCCGGGACTGCCGGGATTCGACCTTGGTCGGGTGGCGTCAGGCCGTCGTCCATTTACCATGGGCGGATTCGCGGGCCACATGGGTCCGCGCGCCACCAGGGGGTAGACCATGTCGGACACCACAGCCGATGCCGGAATACTGGCGCGGGAACGCATCATCGCCGGACCGAAATTCAACCGCTGGCTGGTGCCACCCGCGGCGCTGGCCATCCATCTTTCCATTGGCATGGCCTATGGGTTCTCGGTGTTCTGGCTACCGATGACCAAGCTGCTCTCGGGCACCGATGCCGCTGCCTGCGCAAACCTGGGCTTCTTCGCGCAGATGTTCACCAGCACGTGTAACTGGACGGTGCCGGCCGTCAACCACATATTTGAAACCTTCATCGCCGTATTGGGCATTTCCGCCTTCATCTGGGGCGGCTGGCTTGAACATGCCGGGCCGCGCAAGGCGGGTTTCTACGCCGCACTGTGCTGGGGTGGTGGCCTGGTGCTGGGAGGCATCGGCGTGTCCATCCACCAGTTGTGGCTGGTGTACCTGGGCTGCGGTTTGATCGGCGGCATCGGACAGGGATTGGGTTACATCACTCCCGTTTCCACGCTGATCAAGTGGTTTCCCGACCGGCGTGGCCTTGCCACCGGTTTTGCCATCATGGGCTTCGGCGGCGGCGCCATGATCGGCGCTCCGATCGCGGTGAAGCTGATGTCCGTGTTCAGCGTAGGCGGCGTGTCGGGCGTCCCCACCACGCTGATGGTGATGGGCGCGATCTACCTGGTGGCCATGTCGCTGGGCGCCTTCGGCTTCCGCGTGCCACCCAACGGCTGGAAGCCGGCCGGCTGGGTGCCCAAGGCCGAGAAATCCACGGGATTGATTTCAAGCCACCACGTGCATCTGTCGCGTGCCTGGCGCACGCCGCAGTTCTGGATGGTCTGGATCGTGCTGTGCATGAATGTCACCGCCGGCATCGGCGTACTGTCGATGGCAAGCCCGATGTTCCAGGATGTCTTCGGCGGCGAACTGCTGGGCCTTAAAGGTTCAGGCACCGCCGGCCTCTCCGTCGAACAGAAGGCTGCCATCGCGGCCGCGGCCGCGGGCCTGGTGGGATTGATCAGCCTGTTCAACAGCGTCGGCCGCCTGGCCTGGGCCTCGGCCTCGGATTACCTCGGGCGCAAGGCCACGTATTTCGTGTTCTTCGTGCTTGGCATCGTCCTGTATTGCACGCTGCCGACACTCGGCCACATGGGCCTGGCCGCCTTGTTCGTGGTTACGGTGTGCGTGGTGATGTCGATGTACGGCGGCGGCTTTGCCACGGTGCCGGCGTACCTGGCCGACCTCTTCGGCACCCAGATGGTCGGCGCCATCCACGGACGGCTGCTTACGGCGTGGTCGGTGGCAGGCGTGGCAGGTCCCATGCTGATCGCCTCGCTGCGGCAGACGCAGCTCGACGCCGGCGTGGCCAACACGCTGGTGTACGACCGCACGCTGTACATCCTGGCCGGATTGCTGCTGGTAGGCCTGATCGCCAACGCGATGGTCCGGCCGGTGAACGCGAAGTACCACATGACCGAGGCCGAGCTCGCCCATGAACGCTCGCTGCAACACGAGGCGTCTTCTGATGAAGCGCAGCAGGCAGCAGCAGCACGCGGCCCGTTCGGCGTGATCGGCGTGCTGGCATGGCTCGCCGTGGGTATCCCGTTCCTGATCGGCGTGTACATCGCGCTGGCCAAGGCAGCGGCGCTGTTCTAACGGCCCTGGCAGCACACGCGACGACGGCCCGGGCTCATGCCCGGGCTGCTGTTTCCACCGCGGCCATTACATCTGGTCGCGGCACTCGTTCGCCCAGGCGCGAGCCTCGGCGATGAGAAAATGCAGGGCTTCAGCTTGCGTGGACATCGACAAGCCGGCATAGCGACGGTTGAGCACCGTGTCGCCCTGGTCGATAAGTGAAAATCCGTCTTCGAACAGCTCCACTTCGAATCCGCGCACGCGCGCGATCCGCCCCTGGATCGTTTCTGAACGAGTCATGTTTACCCTCTCCCCGGGTGCATCCTGCACCGCTGGGCGGCGCCGCGCAAGTTATGATCGGCCGATGCCCTTGCGCGCCCTTGCCCTCGCCGCCTGCCTGCTTCTGTCCGCCTGCGCCAGCGGCCCGGCGCCGCAACGCAGTCCGCTTGCCCGCTGGACGCCATCGCCCAACGAAAGCGCCCGTCGTCCTGAACTTATCGTGCTGCACCATACGGCGATTCCCGATATGGCGACCTCCCTGCAGGTGCTGCGCCGGCAGGGTGGCGACGACCCGGTAAGCGCCCACTACCTGGTGGGCCCGGACGGTGAAATCCGCCAACTGGTGGACGACGGCCGCCGTGCCTGGCACGCGGGCGCATCGCGCTGGGGCATCATGACCGACGTCAATTCAGCCTCGATCGGCATCGAGATCGTCAACGACGGCCACTCACCCTTTCCGCCCGCGCAGATCCAGGCACTGATCGCGCTGCTCAACGACGTGACGCAACGGCTCGGCATCGCGAAAACCGCCGTGGTCGGCCATGCCGACATCGCGCCAGTGCGCAAGGATGATCCGAGCGTGTATTTCCCATGGGCGGAGCTGGCGCGCTACGGATTTGGGCGCTGGTACACGCTGCCACTGCCACCGGCACCGCCCGGCTTCGATGCGATGAACGCCCTGCGCCTGGTCGGCTACGACACGAGCGATCCGCGCGCGGCAGTCGTCGCCTTTCACCGGCACTTCCGCGCCAGCGAAGGTGATGCCCTGGATGCGATGGACGCGGACATCCTTGTGTCGTTGACGCGCTAAGTTTCGTCTGCGCCATCGCGGGAGATGGATTGACGAAGTTTCAGCGGATTCCTACAGCGGTGGCCAATTCGCGTGGATAAAATCTAGGAATCTCCCACGCGCCGCCGCGTTGCCCCGTGACAACGCGCGTCCCTTCGAAGGCAGGATGCTTCCCATGGCAATCGACGCCATTCCCCCGCAACGTCACGTTGCGCATTTTCCCGACACTAGCCCGCAATGGCTCCCTGGCCCGACATGCTGCCACCGCCTGGGTCATCTCGAGGCTACGACAGCTCGCATCGATGCGGAGGTTACCCACCTCAGGGCTGACGTCAACCACCTTAGGGTCGACGTGAACCAGCTCAAGGTCGATGTGAACCAGCTCAAGGTCGACGTCACCGAACTCAAGATCGACATGGCTGCCGTCAAGGAACGCCTCACCCACATGCCCACGAAAGCGCAGCTGCTCGTCTGGGGCCTTGGAGCGGCGGCGGTGATCATCGCTGCGCAGTGG
>NZ_DATHFX010000489.1:0-3442 GCF_035317885.1 Pinirhizobacter sp. | reverse complement strand
GAAGTTGCCCGGGTCGATGTATGCCACCGACACCACCATGGCGGGACCTGCGAAGGACACGAACGCGCCGATGCCGCGGCGACGACCCTGCCTGGCATCGCGCGTGACGCCTACCTGGGTGCGTTCCGCGTGGTCTTTGCCGTGCCCTACGGTGTCGCGCATGGCGCAATGCCCTGCCTTCGAAGATTCCGACGCTAATGGGTCGGATGTGAAGGGCTTATTTCCGCCACTCGCTTGCAAGCAGGGCGAACACCACGTCGTCCACCCATTCGCCGCGGAAACGGTAACTCTCCACGTGGTGGGCTTCCTGGCGCATGCCCAATGCATGACATAGCGCCACGCTTGCCGTGTTGCGCGGGTCTACCGAAGCCACAACGCGCCGGTAGCCCCATCGGTTGAACGCAAGGTCGATGGCCGCTTCCATGCTTTCGCGCGCGAAGCCCTTGCCCTGGGCATCGGGCAGCAACGACAGGCCGAACTCGATGGGGTCGTCGAGGGTGGGCGGGAAGTGCACCCCGAAGTCGCCCAGCAGCTCACCCGATGCCCGGTGGCGAATCGCCAGCTGGCACCAGCTATCGGGCGTACCAAAGGGTCGCGCCAGCTGGTCGGCGATGAACCGCGCGACTTCCGTTTCGTCGGCCGGCTTCCAGCCCTGGTAGCGGCTGGTCGTCGGATCGCTGCGGTAGGCGAACACCGTGGCCGTGTCCTCGTCGCGCAAGGGATCGAGGGTCAGGCGCCTGGTTTGGATGGTGGTGCCAGCGGGCGTGTCCACGTCGTTTCCCCTTGAAGTCGGCACGGGCGGTGCAGGCGCGAAGTATAGAAAAACTATCGAGTGAACATGCGAAACCGGCTCGATCCGCTTGGTGTCTTGCCGCACACTCGGCCGCGATGAAGACGTCGCCAACGGCCCGGGGGGCGCATGCGTAGCAAGCTGTTCGTGCCCGGCGGCCGGCCGGAGCTCTTCGCCAAGGCATTGGCCGGAGCGGCCGACGCATTGTCGCTGGACCTTGAAGATTCGGTCCTGGACACGATGAAAGCCCAGGCGCGAGCGCATGTTGCTGCGTTTGTGGCCTCCGATGATGCCCGCGCGGCCGCGAAGCTGATCATCGTGCGGGTGAATGCTCCCGATGGGGAATACTTCGCGGACGACATCCGCGCTGTCGCCCGCGATGGCCTGGGGCTGTTGAACCTGCCCAAGATCGAAACGGCCGCTGCCCTGCGCCAGGCGGTTCAGGCCATTGAAGCGGCCGAACGGGAAAACGGCGTGGCGACGCCTATTCGGCTGCTGGTGAATATCGAGACGCCACGCGCACTGGCCCATGCCGCCGCCATCGCCATCGCCGATCCGCGGGTGGCGGGGCTGCAACTGGGCCTGGGCGACCTGTTCGAACCCCATGCCATCGATCGGGCCGACCGGGCCAACGTGCATGCGGCCATGTTCGCCGTGCGCATGGCGGCGGCCGGGGCAGGTATCTTCGCTGTCGACGGCGCCTTCGCCGACATCGACGATACGGAAGGTTTCATGGCGGAGGCGGGCATGGCGAGGCGTTTGGGATTCATCGGCAAAAGTTGCATCCATCCGCGCCAGGTACCCCTGGCCAATGCCGCCTTCGCACCCTCGCCAGAAGAACTGGCCATGGCCCGTCGCGTGGTAGTTGCGGCGCGAGAGGCGAGCGAAACCGGTCGAGGCGCCCTCACCGTCGATGGCCGCATGATCGACCTGCCCTTCCTGAAGCGTGCCCAGGCGATCGTGGCTTCCGCCCGATGATCGGCTGGTACCGGTTGGCCATGGTGATATGCCTGGCATCGACCGCGTGGCTCGCGGTGGCAGGCCATGCCAACGCCGACCCTGCGCGCGACGCATTGACGCCGATGCGCACATCGGCGCTTCCGACACTTCCAGCGGCGGCCACGCCCACGCGCATGGGTATGGTCGATGGCGCCGCCATCGCCATCGTGGGTGACGCTGCCTGGGCGCTGGACGATGGCGCCACGGCCTGGCGCCCCGTGGCATGGCCCGGGGGCATGGCGCCGACGGATATGGCCGGGATCGCCAGCGATGGCAAGAACAGTTACCTGCTGTCGGGCAGCGGTGGCCACGTCGATACCATGGCGCACCTGCGCCTGTCGCAGGCTGCAGGGCTTGCCATGCAATCGTTGCCGGCCTTGCCCATGCCACTGGACGGTGCCATGGCGGCCATCTCCGATACCGCCATCTACGTGGGCGGCGGCGTAACGGGGGCTTTCCGCATCTTTCGCATGGATCCCACCGCCGATCACCCTGCGTGGTCGCCCATATTGGGTTGGCCGGGACCGGCGGATGTTTCTTCCATGGTGGTGCAGAACGGCACGCTGTTCGTCACCGTGCCGTCGGGCGATGGCGAGGCGATCTGGTGTTTCACCGCCGATGGCGGTTGGTCGCGCCGCGGCATCCTGCCGGGACGCGTGCTGCCGGCGGCGCCACGCGCGATCGGCCAGGCGCACGTGCTGTACCTGATGGCACCGGCCACAGGCGCCACGCCCATCACGCCGGTGACCTTCCAGACCATCACCAACGCGTGGACGAAAGTGCAGGGCAACGACCTGGCGCTCGTACCGTTGGCCGTGATGCCATGGCACGACGGTATCGCCTGGGCCAGCGGCGTAGATGGCCGCACAGCCGTCAGCGCCGGCCAGTTCCAGGGCAGCAAGCTGCTGCTGAAGTGGCTGGACTGGATCGTCATCGTGGTTTACCTCGGCGCGATGATCGGCATTGGCCTGTTCTTCTACCTGCGCGAGAAGCGCGGCTCCACGTCGAGCTTCTTCGTCGGTGGCCGCACCATTCCATTCTGGGCGGCCGGCATCAGCCTATACGCCGCCAACACCAGTTCGATCAGTTTCATCGCCATCCCGGCCAAGGCCTTCGAGAGCAACTGGCAGTACCTCACCAACAACCTCATCGCGGTGTTCGGACTGATGTTCGTGGCGGTGTGGATCGTGCCGCTGTTGCGCCGGCTCGACCTGATGAGCGTATTTTCGTACCTGGAAACGCGCTTCCACCCGGCCATCCGCATGCTGGCCAGCGCGTTGTGCATCCTTACCCAGCTGGGTAGCCGGATGAGCGTGATCCTGTTCCTGCCGGCGCTGGCCATTGCCACCATTACCGGCATCAGCTCCACCTGGAGCGTGATCCTGATGGGCGGCTTCACCATCGTCTACACCGCCATGGGCGGCATGAAGGCGGTGATCTGGACCGACTTCGTGCAGGTGATCGTGAAGATGGGCGGGGCGATATTCGCCATCGGCTTCATCATCTGGAGCCTGCACGAAGGCGTAGGGCAGTTCTGGTCCACGGCGATGGCCGAACACAAGATGCACCTGCTCGACTTCAGCTTCGACCTGACCAAGGCCACGGTCTGGGGTTTCATGTTCCTGGTGCTGTTCGACGTGGTGCTGACGTTCC
>NZ_DATHFX010000488.1:0-6900 GCF_035317885.1 Pinirhizobacter sp. | reverse complement strand
AGCATCTTAGGCAGTGTGCGTCACCGGATGGGTCGCCATTCGCGTCAGCGATGTAGATTCCACTGAGCTTGCGCACAATGGTCGCCTTGGTCTCGAAAGCTTCCTCAAGCTCCCTGTTCCTAGCCTCGACCTTTCCCACCGCTTCCTGCGCGTCGACCAACGCGAGTTTGGCGTCAGCGAGCGAAGACATCATTTCCGCGAGTTGCAACTTCAGCGAGGCAGTCGCGACACTGCTACTTGCCCCTATGACTGCCTTCGCCAGCTCGGTTGTCGCTTTCACGGCCCCCAGCGCGGCCGAAATTTCAGCGATAGCCATTTAGGTGGGTCCTTTGATGGGTTAAAGAGAAAATCCGTTATAACTCTTTGATTCCATTGACCATCTGGCGGAGAGAGTGGGATTCGAACCCACGGTAGGCTTACACCTACGGCAGTTTTCAAGACTGCTGCCTTAAACCACTCGGCCATCTCTCCGTTGTTTTTCCAGCCAGGCGCATTGCACGCCTGGGTCTCACCGAACCATTGTACCGTGACCTTCGCCGGCTTGCCTCAGGCAATCGCCTCAAGCCCAGCCATATAGGGCCGCAGCACCTTCGGCACCTCGATCGAGCCATCCTCGTTCTGGTAGTTCTCCATCACCGCCACCAGGGTCCGGCCCACGGCCAGGCCCGAGCCGTTGAGCGTATGCACAAGCTCGGGCTTCCCCGTCTCCGGGTTCCGCCAGCGCGCCTGCATCCGCCTAGCCTGGAAATCCTCGCAGTTCGAGCAGCTGGAGATCTCGCGGTAGGTGTCCTGGCTGGGTAGCCATACTTCCAGGTCGTACGTCTTGGTGGCCGCGAAGCCCATGTCGCCGGTGCACAGCAGCACCTTCCGGTACGGCAGGCCCAGCTTCTGCAGCGTTACTTCGGCGTGGCCCACCATCTCTTCCAGTTGCGCATGCGACTGCGCGGGGCTGGCGATCTGCACCATTTCAACCTTCTCGAACTGGTGCTGGCGGATCATGCCGCGGGTGTCGCGGCCGTAGCTGCCCGCTTCGGCGCGGAAGCACATGGAATGTGCCGTCATGCGCATGGGCAGCGCGTCGGCTTCTATGATCGAATCGCGCACCAGGTTGGTCAGGGCGACTTCCGCCGTGGGGATCAGGTAGCGCTTGGTGTCGGCCACTTGCGTGGCGAAGAGGTCTTCTTCGAACTTCGGCAGCTGGCTGGTGCCTTCCATCGCGTCGGCGTTGACGATCAGCGGCACGTTGCATTCCAGGTAGCCGTGCTGCGTGGTGTGCAGGTCCAGCATGAACTGGGCGAGCGCGCGGTGCAGGTGGGCCAGCTGGCCGCGGAGTACCGTGAAGCGGGCGCCGCTTAGCTTTGCGCCGGCGTCGGCATCGAGCCAGCCGTGGCGGATGCCAAGGTCCACGTGGTCTTTCACCTTGAAGGTGAATCCGCGCGGCTGGCCCCACTTCAGGATTTCCTGGTTGTCGTTTTCGTCCTTACCCACCGGCACGCTTTCGTGCGGCAGGTTGGGGATGCGAAGCGCGATGGCGGCGAGCTTTTCCTGGGCGTGCAGCAGGGCTTGCTCATTCGCCTTGAGCTTGTCGCCGATGCCGGCGACCTCGGCCATCAGGGCGGCGACATCCTCGCCCTTGGCCTTGGCCTGGCCGATCGACTTCGAGCGGGTGTTGCGCAGGTTTTGCAGTTCCTGCGTGGCGGTGGCCAGCGTCTTGCGCTCGGCCTCCAGCGACTCGACCTGGGCGATGTCCAGGTCGAAGTTGCGGGTGGTTTTAAGGCGCTCGGCGGTTTCGGCCAGGCGCCCGCGCAGGAGCACGGGATCCAGCATGGGTAGTTCCGGTCAAATCAAGGAGTTGACCGGAGATTATCTGGTCCCGATGCCAAAATGACAACGCTCAGTTACGGCCCCTTGCTCTGGCACGGGACGTAATCCCCGCGCTCCTTCGCTCCGCGGCCCAGCCACCAGGCCATCGCGGCGCCGGCGATCAGCCAGCCCACCAGCTGATAGGCGAAGGTGCCGCCCACCAGCGCCGTGGGGAACGAGTACCAGTTGCCGAACGGCACGATGTTGGCCAGCACGCCGAACAGGCCCATCAGCCCGGCAATGACCACCCGCCGACAGAAGCTCATGGCGGCCGCGGCCAACACGAAGGCAAGGAACAAGGCACACAAGGTATCGCCTATCCACTGCACCACCAGTTGGTGGCCCATGGCGGTCATGTCCCGTGGCTCGCTGCGCAACACCACGAAGGCAAAGGGCTCGCGGCTGGATTTCTCGGCCATGGCCTTGACGGCGGTGGCGTCACCCATGTGCGCCGGATCCGGCGACGGCAGCAGGAAAGCGTGATTACCTGCGGGCAACGCCACCTTCAGCGCGGCCAACGCGATGTCTTCATTCACGGGCTGGGCAAAACCCGCCTCGCCCAGCGGTGTGGCCATGTGGGCGATTGCGCCCCAGATGAACATGACGATCCCGCCCAGAATCCCAGCGATCACGATACGCATGCGTCTACTCCCCTCCCTAAGGTGTGACGGACCATAGCGCGTTATTCGGCACGGGAAACATGTCCGTGGCAGTGGGGGTCAGAGTTATCACTCTGACCCCTTGCCGACAACGTTGTCAGATCGGACAAGCCCGGCACTTTGGCGCAGCCGACGTCGGGCGCTGCAGCGCAGCGTTGCAAAATGCCTGTCGTGGAAGGTTTTCGGTCTCAATCGGCCTTGCATCGCAGCATAAATGGTTAAAACTCAAACGTTTACGTCTTCACAACCGCCATCACACTTTGTTGGTTTGCCAATAGACAACGTTGTCATTCAGGTCTACACCGGTCTGCGTTCTCGGTTAGCGGCAAAGCGCAAGGACGCGGCACGAGCGGTGAGGGGCGCCTCGGGGGAGTCGATGGCGCACCGCTCGATATTCCTTCCATGGCGGTACACCTAAACCGGAGGCAACACCCATGAACCTTAAGACGTCCGGCCTTGCGCTCGGAACCCTTTCCAGTGCGCTCGGCGCAGCACTGGCCACCCTCGCCCTTTCCGCCGTGCCCGTACAGACGGCGGAAGCTGCAAGTAGTTGCGCAGCAGCCTGGAGCGCTACCCAGGTATACACAGGCGGCAACACCGCCAGTGAGAACGGCAACAACTACATCGCCAACTGGTGGACCCAGGGCAACGACCCGGCCACCAGCAGTGGCGGCAGCGGCTCGGGGCAGCCGTGGACGTCGCAAGGTTCGTGTACGGGCGGAGGTGGCGGGACCACTCCGCCGCCGGTGGATCCGCCGCCGCCGACCAACCCGCCGCCGGCCGCAGGCTCGCTGGTGTTCAGTCCTTATAAGGACATCACCATCAACCTGGACTGGAACACCAACATCATGTCCACGCTGCTCACCGGCACGCGTATTCCGGTGGTGGGCAGTGGCAGCCTGGTGTCCACGCAGGTGCCTAACCTTGGCGCCATTACGCTTGCCTTTGCCACGGGCGAATGCGGCAGCGAAAACTGGGGCGGCGTGCCGGGTGCCGCATTCGCGTCGGCCAATATTGCAAGGCTCAATAGCGCAGGCGTGAACTACATCGTCTCCACCGGTGGCCAGGCTGGCGTCTTCAGCTGCGGCAGCACGGCCGGCATGGCGTCGTTCCTTAGCAGGTATGGCGGCTCTCACCTGATCGGCATCGACTTCGACATCGAGGGCGGCCAGTCGGCGGCCACGATCAATGGGCTGGTGTCGTCGGCTGTGTATGCGCAAGGCCTGAACCCGAACCTGCGCTTCTCCTTCACCCTGGCAACCCTCGGTGCATCCGATGGCAGCTTCGGCGGCGTGAACTCGCTGGGCGATAGCGTGATCAAGGCGATCAAGGCATCGAGCCTGCAGAACTACACCATCAACCTGATGGTGATGGACTTCGGCGGCGCAGGCGCGGGCGTGTGCGTGGTGAGCGGCGGCGTGTGCAACATGGGCCAGTCCGCGATCCAGGCGGTGAAGAACCTGCAGCACACCTACGCCATTCCGTTTAGCAAGATCGAACTCACGCCGATGATCGCGTTGAACGACAACACGACGGAAACCACAAGCATCGCGGACGTCGACACCATCACCGCGTACGCCGCCACCAACAAGCTCGCCGGCGTGCACTACTGGTCGCTCGACCGTGACACCCCCTGCCCCGGCGGCTCCACGGGCTTCGCCTCGCCCACCTGCAGCTCGATCAACTCCACCACGCTGCAGTTCACCAAGCGGTTCCTCAGCGACCTCGGCCGCTAACCCTCTGGGGAACCGAAGGGAGCGTCGTGCTGCGGCACGGCGCTCCCTTTTTTCTTTTGCACGAGCCCCTACGCGGAAACGGCAAGTTCTATGTGATTGATCTGTGACCGTCATCGTTTGCGGATGGTCAAAGTAATGACGTGCTACGCAAAACCGTCAACCTGACCAGGGTTCGAAAGATTGACGAAAGCTGGGCCTGCCAAGTCTCGATGTGGGGAGGGGCACAGGCTGGAGGGCCTATGTGCGTCATTCCCGTACGACGCAGTACTCGTTAACGAAGTACCGGAGCCGCCCGGCATGGGCCGGCGGCACGTCTATGGGTTGAATAAAGGACTTACGAATGAAGATCGATGGTTCGAACAAGTCATTCCGCAAGACGCTTCTTGCACTGGCCGTGGGCGCGGCCGTGCTTTCGTTCTCGGCGCATGCCGCGGACAGTTGGGTGGGTACAAACACACGGGCTGCCATGCAGGCGGCCGCCGCCAGCAACGTTGCCACCGCGCAAAGCGTGGCGGCCACGGGCTATACGCTTAATGTCACCGGTTCACCGCACATCGACGGCGGCGTGGTCACGGCGCTTACGCCCAGCCATCCGCTGCATGTGGAAGTGAGCCTGAAGTTGCGCAACCCGGAAGACCTCGCCGCGTTCAACGTGGCGGTGAACCAGCCGGGCACGGCCGAATTCGGCAAATTCCTCACCCCGGCGCAATTCAAGGCGCGCTTCGCGCCCACCGACGCCCAGGTGCAGAAGGTGGTGGCCCACCTGACGCAAGCTGGCTTTTCCAACATCCAGGTAGCGCCGAACAACCTGATGGTTTCCGCCGACGGTACGGCCACCAACGCCACCAACGGCTTCAACACCACCATGAAGTCGTTCACGGCCAACGGCCGCGACTTCTACGCCAACGACCAGCCGGCCATGGTGCCCGCGGCGCTGGGCGATTCCGTCAACGCCGTGCTGGGCCTGCAGAACGTGTCGGTGAAACACACGCTGCACCATGTGTACCATCCCGAGAACATCGTGGTGCCTGGTTCCAGCGCCACCCCGCAGGCCGCCGGCACGATCGGCGCGCACAACCCGCAGGACTTCGCCACGATCTACGACAAAGGCTCGGTGCCTGCAGCCACCAACACCGCGGTGGGCATCATCACCTGGGGTTCGATGACCCAGACCATCAAGGATCTGAAAACCTTCACCACCAATGCGGGCCTGGCCACCGTCAATACGCTGGAAACGCGCGTGGGCAGCGGCACCTTCGCCAACGACAACGACAGCAACGGCGAGTGGTCGCTCGACAGCCAGGACATCGTGGGCACGTCCGGCGGCGTGAAGCAGCTGATCTTCTATACATCAGCCAACGGCAACAGCAGCAGCTCGGGAATTACCGACGCTGGGATTACCGCCACCTATAACAAGGCCGTCACCGACAACATCGTCAAGGTGATCAACGTGTCACTGGGTGAAGACGAAACGGCCGCCGAGCAGTCGGGCGTGCAGTCGGCGGACGATGCGATCTTCCAGCAGGCCGTGGCGCAAGGCCAGACCTTCTCGGTGAGCTCGGGCGATGCCGGCGTCTACCAGTGGTCCACCGATCCGCAATCCGGCTCGCCGGGTTATGTGGCGAACTCCGCCGGCACCGTGAAGATCGACCTTACCCACTATGGCGTGAGTGAGCCGGCCAGCTCTCCGTACGTGATCCAGGTGGGCGGCACCACGCTCTCCACCACCGGTACCACCTGGACGGGCGAAACGGTGTGGAACGAAGGCCTGTCCCAGATCGGACCGCCGACGTATACCAACGAGCGCCTGTGGGCGACGGGCGGCGGCACCAGCTTGTTCGAGACGGCTCCGGCATGGCAGAAGACGGCGCTGGGCTCGAGCACCACGCATCGT
The DNA here is from genome assembly GCF_035317885.1 of Pinirhizobacter sp. Taxonomy (GTDB): domain Bacteria; phylum Pseudomonadota; class Gammaproteobacteria; order Xanthomonadales; family Rhodanobacteraceae; genus Pinirhizobacter. The sequence continues at coordinate 748 of NZ_DATHFX010000488.1, read as the reverse complement.
GTGGGCCCGGATGTGTCTTTCGACGCGGCATCGTCGTCGGGCGCATTGATCATCGTGGATGGATCGACCGAGCAGGTGGGCGGCACCAGCCTCGCCTCGCCGATCTTCGTCGGCGTGTGGGCGCGTATTGAATCGGCGGCGAACAACACCATCGGTTTCCCGGCGTCGAACTTCTATGGCGCCTTCCCCACCAACACGGCGATCCTGCATGACGTGACCTCGGGCAACAACGGTTACCAGAGCCACGGCTACACCGCCACCACGGGCTTTGACCAGGCCACCGGCTACGGCAGCCTGGATATTTCCAAGCTCAACACCTATGCCCAGGCCAACTGGGCCACGGGTGGCGGCGGCGGTACCAACGTGCCGCCGGTGGCGAACTTCAGCGTGGTCACCAGCGGCCTTACCGCCACCTTCACCGACAGCTCCACCGATAGCGATGGCAGCATCGCCTCGCACAGCTGGTCCTTCGGCGATGGCAGCACGTCCACGGCCACCAGTCCCAGCCACACCTATGCGGCTGCAGGTACCTATAACGCTACCGAAACGGTCACCGACAATGGCGGCGCGACGAACTCGAAGTCGTCCTCCGTCACGGTTTCCAGTGGCGGCGGCGGTGGCGGCAATGTGCTGCAGAACGGCGTGGCGGTGACGGGCCTGTCCGCGGCGCACAACGGCAAGCTCAACTACACCGTGGTTATTCCTTCCGGCGCGACGAACCTGAAGATCGCCATCAGCGGTGGCACCG
>NZ_DATHFX010000487.1:0-3860 GCF_035317885.1 Pinirhizobacter sp. | reverse complement strand
CGAAGCGCGGGTTGGATTCCTCGCGGAAACCCACCAGCACGCGTTCCTTCTTCGCAACATGGCGCACCGAGAAACGGCCCTTGCGGCGATAACCCCAGGCTTCGTCGGCAAGTGGCGGCAACCACTGCCCGGGTTCGACCTTGCCGATGCGCTGGAAGTTGTCGGCCAGCACCTGCTGCTTCATCGTGATCTGCGCGGTCGGCTGCATGTGCTGAAGGCTGCAGCCGCTGCAGGCAGCGACATGGATGCAACGCGGCTCGGTGCGGTCGGGTGAGCGGGTGATAATTTCGACAACGTCAGCTTCGTCGTAATTGCGGTGGCGCTTGCGCAAGCGCAGGCGCACCGTTTCGCCTGCAAGCGCACCGGCGACGAAGACGGCCTTGCCGTCGATGCGGGCAACGCCGCGGCCATCGTGGCCGACGTTGACGATGGTGGTCTCGAACTCTGTCATTGCTTCTTCAATACGGGCCCTGGCATCTGGAAACCAGCGGCCGGAAGGTTAAGGGCTAAGGCTAAGGAAACGGGCGACGGCTATTTTCGGTGCCATTGGCCCGCGGCGTCACGATAATACCAGCCGGCGGGAGCACGCTCGATCCAGCCCCGGGCGAAAGTGGCACGCACCTGCCCTTCCCACTCGGGATGGCCGTTGGCATTGGCCACTTCCCGGTACAACGCGGCGCGGTCGCGGTTGTCCTCGGCGACCCAGGCGCTGGCCTGGGCGCGCTGTGCCAGCGCAATGGCATTGGCGTCGCGTACGGCCAGGTCGCCCTCGGCGGCAAGGCCCACGGCGCCGCTGTCCAGCATGGCCTTCAGGCCGCCGCGCAGGCGGGCCTTCATGCGCTCACCGATGGCCTGGGTGGTGGCCGTCTGCACGCGGATATCGGGGGTGTCGGCGGCATAGGCGGCCGGGATAAGCAGATCCAGCACGCTGGCTGACGGTTGCACGGCGCTCTTGTCCGTGGCGGGCGCGGCCGGCTTTGGCGGAGCCTGCGTATCTTCCAGGATATTGCCGATGAACTGGTCGGCGGCCTTCTGCGCGGCCGCCTCGGGAAAGTACACGTTGATGGTGACGCAGCCGGCCACGGCCAGGACGAGGGCCAGGATGGCGCCGGTGAACGTTCTGCGCATGCGCTTTGCTCCGGTGGGATCAGTCGATGACCGGGCCGCCGCCGTGGATGGCCACCTGCAGCCGCCGTACCAGGGTGGGCCAGTCCACCTGCGACTGGTGGCCGACGATGGTCAGGCGCGGCAGGCCGCTGCCCTCGACGATAGTGTAGCCCTCTGCTGGAGGACGGCCATCGGCCAGGCCCGTCATGCGGCAGACATCGCCATGCAGTTCACAGCCCAGCGCCAGGCGGCGGTAGCTGAAGTTTTGGAAAAGCTTCATCACCTTGCCTTGCAATCCGCCGGCGACGACACCGCCGCCGACAGACGTGAGGTTGTCCACCGCACGCTGGCTTATCTTGCCGCCGCTGTCGGCGTGCAGTTGCGCGGTAAACGCGGCAGGCTGCCAGCCGACCATGCGCAGGCCATCGACGGCACCGTCCATGCGCCCGGTGATGTTGCCGAAGTCGAACACGCCGGTGACCAGGGCAAGGTCGAGCTGGCGCAGGGCGACATCCGCGGTAAGCACCGGCGTGCTGCCGAACGGCTGCTGCAAGGCCAGGCGGGTGACGTCGACGAATCCATCGAAAACATTGATCGAAAGGCCGCCGGCAAGCTCCAGGCGGTCGCCGTCGTAACGCAACGATGGCACCGCGCCGGCCAGCGTGCCGTGGAATTCAGGCCAACCCAGCGCCCGGGAAAGCGCGGCCATGTCGACCTGCGTAAGTACCAGCGACGCGGTGGAGGGCTTGCCCGGCTGCCACGTTGCCGCACGAACCGACAGCGTGCCGTCCAGCACCGGTACCTGCAGTGGCCGGGCCAGGCCAAGTACGCCGTGCTCGGTCTGCCAATGACCCACGGCCGCGCCGTTGGGAATGCGCCAGACATCGAGCGACGACCAGCCCAGGGTGGTCGCCGGGCGCGTCTGCCCGGCAGCCCAGTCCAGGCCCCCGCGCAGGCCTTTCACGCCGAGCTGGCCATCGGCCAGGGCGACGTCCATGTGCTGGGTGTCGAAGCGGAACGAGCGCAATCCCGACGGAGCCAGTGACAGCGCCCCCTGCAGCGAACCGCCGATGCTGATCGCCGGGAAGCCCAGCCAGGCACTCAGGCCTTTTCCATAACGATCGTAGGCCGCGGGGAAATGCGCCTGGATATCATCAAGTTGCAAATCCATGGCCTTGCCCGGTCCGAAGCTGGCCGAACCGTCCAGCGTCAACGCATCGGGGTCCACCAGGTGCAGGCGGCGCAACTGGGTACTGCCGGCGGCCTGCTCCAGGTCGGCCGACAGCAGCACCGGATGGCTGGGTAATTCAGCGTAGAGATCGCCAAGCAACAGCTTGCCACCACGAAGACTGCCATCCAGTCCCAGGCGCGCGGCACGGCCGGTGGTATCCACGCTGATGCGGCTGGTGGCGGCAAGATTGTCGGCGGCGAGGCGGCCGCCGGGCGCGTCGAAGCCTATGCCTGCCATGTCGAACTGGCCGGCCGCCTGCAGGCCGTCGTCGCGCAGGTCGACCGCAAGGCTCGCATTGATGCTACCCGTCTTCGGCTGCACGGCAGTGGCGGCAAGCCATCCTTTGAGCCATGCCGCTGGAAGGCTTTCCAGGTCGATCTGCAGGTGCGTGGGCTGGTCCAGTGGCATGGCCAGGGCACCGCGCGCGGCACCCTGGGCAATCGTCGCCTGCAGGGTATTGGCGGCCTCGTCCCACTGCACCCGCAGGCGCGCGTCGCCCAGGGCGCCACCGGGAGCACGGGCGATCTTCAGGGACGTATCGAGCACCAGCCGGCCGGCGGCATCGCGCTGGAAACTGCCTTCGCAGGCCAGGCCAACCTTCCGCCAGCCAAGCGCCTGGATATTGGCCTCCTGGCTTTGCACGCGCACGCGGAGGCCTCCGCCGGGCTCGTTTTCAGCCCACACTGACAGGCCGGCCAGGTCGATTCCGGGCACGCTTAGGTGGTCCGCCACCAGTTGGATGCCTGCCATGGCTGGCATCGGACACCCCACAAGCATTACAAAGACCATCCAATTGAGAATTCGCGCGATTGATCCAGGCCTCATGTCCACCCATTCTGCCAAAGCCAGCTGAACGATACGGATCGTTGATGCCAGAGACGCAAACCGCCACATCGGCGCGTGCGCAGCCCCAGCAAGGGCTGCGGGTGCTGGTGGCCGACGACGACCCCACCACGCTCGACTTCTGTCGTGCGGCGCTCGAGGGGCTGCGTTGCCACGTCACCGCGTGCATCAGCCACTCCGAAGCGGTACGCCAGGCCACGGCCCATCGCTTCGACCTCCTGCTGCTCGATTGCCGCATGCCCGGCGGCGGTGCAGCCAGCATCATGCATGCGCTGCTGCATGATCCGAATGCAGCTTCCGCCCGCTCGCCGGCGATCGCCACCACGGCGGGTGCGGATGCTGCCACGCGGCAGCATATGCGCCAACTCGGCTTCGTCGAATTGCTCGGCAAGCCTTTCGAGGTGGCGCAGCTGCGCGCCCTGCTCAACCGCTTCGGCCGTTACCCGGCACTGATCCTGGACGATGCCGAAGCCATTGCCAGCAGTGGCGATGCGACGATCACTCGCGCGCTGCGCGCGCTCCTGCGCGATGAACTGGCCCAGCTGGCGCAGGAATTCGACACCCTGGTGCTGGACATCGACGCCTTCGCCGACCTGCTGCACCGGTTGCGCTCGGCCTGCGGTTTTTGCGGCGCCATGCAACTGCAGCACCTGACGATCGACCTGCAACGGACGATCCG
>NZ_DATHFX010000486.1:0-10270 GCF_035317885.1 Pinirhizobacter sp. | reverse complement strand
CGCGGGAAGGCGGTTGGCATCGGCGTGGATCTTCTTTTGTGAAGGGGGTGGCCGGCGCGCCATGGTTTCCCCTAGGTGGCGGCCGAAGCCGCATTATCGCCGCAGGAACGCCGGGTTTGAACTACGAATTTTTGACGAATTGTATAAATATCTGATTCTATTGCGATTGTTTTCGCAGCCTTTTGCGCCAGCTGTCACAACGCGGAAACATCCAGTCCGTAGCGTCCGTCTTCGTCGCCAGGATCGGCGACGCGATTTGCACACAAGGAACGTGAGCATGAAACGAAGCATCCTGGCCGTGGGTCTGTTGGCCGTTATGTCGACTATCGACGCCGCTGAAGTGGACGTCGAACTTTACGTCGATCAACAGACCCGGCAGATTTTTGCCGAGGCGGGCCCCGGCCGGACCAGGCTGGGGGCGTTCCGAAAAATCGAGGAGCCCGCCGCCCAGGGTCACGCCACCGCGGACATCGCTGCGCCGTCAACGGTCACCGGCGCGGATGCCGCCCACGAGGCCTCCCCGGCCCGCGGCGACCGCCGTCCCGCCGAAGCAACCATCGCCGCCTCCACGGCAAGGGTCGCGGCGGTCAAGCCGCCTGCCGGGCCATGGCACGAACGCCTGCAGGTTCGCGGTTACGTGCAGATGCGTTACAACCAGGTGCTGTCAGGTGACGAAGCCCAACTGGCCACGCCAGGTGACAAGTTCCTCGGTGCGAATCAGTCGTTTGGGCTGCGTCGTGTGCGGCTGGTCATCAGCGGCCAGGTGAGCGAGCGGGTATTCGTCTATCTGCAGCCGGACTTCGGCAGTACGCCCACCGGTTCAACGACCTCCAATTTCGGCCAGCTACGCGACGCCTATGCCGATATCAGCCTTGACCGCGCCCATGAATGGCGCGTGCGGGCCGGGCAGTCGAAAGTGCCTTATGGTTTTGAGAACCTGCAATCGAGCCAGAACCGACTGGCACCCGATCGCGCCGACGCGCTCAATGCCGGAGTGCGTGACGAGCGCGATCTTGGATTCATCCTTTATTACTCGCCGAAGATTGCCGCCCAGCGTTTCGGGGAACTCACCAAGTCGGGGCTGAAGGGCAGCGGGGACTATGGCGTACTTGGACTGGGCGTCTACAACGGCCAGGGGGCCAACCGCGCCGAGGGCAACGACCGGCGGCACATGGTGTTGCATGCCACCTGGCCGTTCAAACTGTCCTCAGGACAGTTCGTTCAAGTGGGCGCCGACGCCTACGCCGGCCAATACCGGGTGGGCACGCCGACTTCAATCAAGATCGACGGCATATCGTTTACCCCTACGGTTGATGCCGGCCTCCAAGGCTCTACCGATCGCCGGGTTGCAGCCCACGTGATCTGGTATCCGCAGCCTTTCGGCTTGCAGGCAGAGTGGACCGTGGGCGAGGGCCCGCAGCTGGATGTCGCGCAGCAGCGCATCCGTACCCGCTCGCTGCGCGGTGGCTATGTGCAGGCCATGGTTCGCCGCACGGGCACCTATGGCGTGCTTACGCCCTACGTGAAGTGGCAAACGTACCGGGGCGCGGCGAAGTTCGACACCAACGCCCCGCGCATGCTGGTCGACGAGCTCGAGGCAGGCGTGGAGTGGCAGCCGTCCCATGCGCTGGAAATCGCCGTGGCCTACGCCAACATGCGCCGTACCAACACGCGCCAGGCGCCGTACCCAAAGGTGCGGGCCGACGTGGCGCGCGTGCAACTGCAGTGGAACTTCTAGTGCTTCTTCTTCGGCTTCGCAGCAGGCTTGGCAAGCATCGCCTCGCGCGCCGCGCGGAACTCGCTGCCTTCGCTCCAGGCCGGCCACATGTCGCTGTCGGCCAGTTTCGCTCCCACGTCGTAGTAGGCCTGCACGTTCTGCATCACGCCGGTGAAGTCCCAGCGCGGGTCGAAGACGTCGGCCGGCTGGTGGTAGCGGTGGGCCACGTAGTCGGCCACGGCAGCTTCCCCGGCCGTCTTGCCGCCCTGGATCATGTCCACGCCGCCGCCGGCGGAAAGCGCCGGCACGCCGGCCTTGGCGAAGTTGAAATGATCGGAGCGGAAATAGTGGCCCTTTTCCGGCGCATCGTCGCCGCTGACCACGCGGCCGCGGGCGGCAAGGACATCCTTCAGTACATCATCCAGTTGCGACTGGCCCAGGCCCACCACGGACATGTCGTGCGTCGGGCCCATGATGTCGATCGCGTCCATGTTGATGTCGGCCACGGTCTTGGCCAGCGGGAACACCGGGTGCGCCACGTAATACTTCGAGCCAAGCAGCCCCGATTCCTCCATCGTCACCGCGGCGAACACGATGCTGCGCTCCGGGTGCGGGTTTTTCGCGGCGAAGGCCTCGGCGATCTCCAGCAGCGCGGCGATGCCGGTGCCGTTGTCGACGGCGCCGTTGTAGATGTTGTGGCCCTTGATCGAAGGATCGGTACCCAGGTGGTCCCAGTGCGCGGTGTAGACGATGGCTTCGTCCGGGTGCTTGCTGCCTTTCAGTACGCCGACGACGTTGCTGGAAATGGACGTACCGATGGTGCTGTCGAGCGTGATGGACGCTTTTGCATCCAGCGGCACGGCCTTGAAACCGCGCTGGTTGGCCTGGGCTGCGAGCGCGTCGAAGTCCTTGCCGGCCTTGGCGAAGAGCCGCCTGGCGGCGTCGAGGGTGAGCCACCCGGCGATGGGCATGCGGGGGGCAGGGTCTTCGCTGACGGGGAGGTCGAGCCGCGGCATCGAGAAGCCTGATTGCACCACGTTCCAGCCGTAGCCTGCAGGTTCGGTCTGGTGCACGATGAAGACGGCGGCGGCGCCCTTGCGCGCGGCCTCTTCGTATTTGTAGGTCCAACGGCCGTAGTAGGTCATTTCCCGACCCTTGAAGAGCGCCTTGTCGGTGCCGTTCCAGCCTGGGTCGTTCACCAGCACCACCACCGTCTTGCCCTTCACGTCCACGCCGTCGAAGTCGTTCCATTGCTGGTCGGGCGCCTCCACGCCGTAACCGGCGAAGATGATGTCGGAATCTTTCAGTTCCACGTGGGCCGATGCATTGAGCGTGGCAACCACCATGTCCTTGGCGAAGGCGAACGATTCGGTACCGCCGCCTTCAGCGACGGTGAGCTTGAGCGCGTCCTGGTTCTGCAAGGTCGTGGTAACGGCTGGAACGGCCTGGAACCATTCACCTTTCACGCCAGGCGTAAGGCCGATGCGCTTGAACTGCTCCACCAGGTAGTTGGTGGTCAGGCGTTCACCGATGGTGCCCGGCTTACGGCCGGCGAATTCGTCCGAGGCGATGGTACGCAGGTGGGCGGAGAAGTCGTCGGCGTTGATACCCGCCTGGAACGTGTGCGTACCGGGTGGCACCGCCGGTACCGGGGGCGGAGGCGCGGTGGAGGCCATTGCCGGCGCGGTGGATGCGGTCGCCGGGGCCTGGGTGTCGTTGTGGCTGGAACTGCACGCGGCAAGCGCGGCGACAAGGATGATGAGCCAGGGCTTGCAGTGCATGGAGATGCCTTTGAGCGCGGGGATCACCGATGGTGCCCCCCTCGGGCGAGCCGGGTCAATACAACAGGCGCGCGCTTACCTGCATCTGGGTAGCTTTAACGTGGGGCGATTGGCCTTCGCTTGCCAGGTCCAAACGGTAGCTGTCCACGCGCATCAATTCATAGGTGATGCGCAGCCAGTCGCGCGGACGCCACGCCAGTGCCGCCGTCACCGCGTTGCCGTGCTCGCCGCCGTCGCCGAAGCTGGAGTCGGTATCGGTGCTGAAGTGTTCCACGCGCAAGGCAGGCCGCCAGGCGCCCTGGTTCCAGCCCACCAGCACGAATGCAGAGCGGAAGTGTGTCTGTACGTGACGCATCCCGGGCCGCGCCAGCGTGCCTCCTTCCATGGCCTGCGCGATCAAGGTGACGGGGCCCGATTGCGTGGTAGCGCCAAGCGACCAGAACTTCGTTCGCCAGGCAAAGAGACGGTCTCCGCCTTCATAGGGCACCCATGCATGCGGGTCGGCATTGTTGTCCCAGCGCAGCAGGGTCACGCGCGTATTGCCCGGCGCGCGCCAGGTGACGTCGGCGTGCCAGCCGATCTGGTTGGTGACGCGGCGGAAGGGATCGTAGCGCTCGGTGGGCGCCTGGCCGTCGTCGTCGGGCTTGTCCGGCAGACGGATGCGCTCGCCCAGGCCGTAGGTCAGGTCGCTGAGTGACCAGCCTCGCACGGCCAGGATGTTGCCGGCGATCTCGTTGCGACGGAACAGCGCCCCGGTCACGGCGAGCGAGCTGCCTTGGCCGCGCCATTGAAGTTGTCCCTGCAAGCCGACATCGCGCAGTTCTTCTCCCACCCAGCTGTTGATCGCCGAGGGCGTGATGGTCCATGGGCTGGTCCACCCGATGCCGTCGTTCTCCAGCGACACCGGCGGAAAGAACACGCCGGCCTGCAGCGACCAGCGCCATGGCGAGAGCGACACGGGGCGATAGCGCAGGTAACTTTCCACCAGGCCGAGCATGCGGTGGTCGGTGGTCTGCGCCTGCACGTCCACCAGGCCGAACAGTGCAGGGGTGGCCTGGGCCGTCACGACCAGGCCGCCGCCACCGAATTGCAGGCGGGTGTCGCCGTTGCCGTAGCGTGTCTTGCCGTAGCCGCCTTCGGTAAAGCTGGTGGGGGAGGGTGCATCCACCAGGCGTCCATCGAGGAAGGCATGGATTTTTACGTCCTGTGCCGGTGCGACGCTGCCAGCGACTGTGAGCCCGGCGAGGAGGACGCCGCGAACGCTGGCTGGGGCTGTCATGTCGTCGGGCCGTCGACCAGGAAGCGTTCGGCGAAGGCCAGGGCGGGCATGGCGGCGGCAATCTGGTAGCCCTGGGCGCAGTCGCAGCCGACTTCACGCAGGTAGTCCAGTGCCGCTGCGTCTTCGGCGCCTTCGGCGGTGACGCGCAGGCCCAAGCGGTGGCTCAGGTCCACGATCGACCTCACCACCACGCGGTCGCCCTCGTCGCTGGCTAAGTTGCGGATGAAGGTCTTGTCGATCTTCAGTTCGTGGATAGGCATCTGGCGCAGGTAGGCGAAAGAGGATCGGCCAACGCCGAAGTCATCCACGGCGATCTTGAACCCTAGATCGGCAAGTCGGCGCAGTTCCTGAAGGGCTCGGGCGGGATCGGCGATCACGGCGCTTTCGGTGACCTCCAGGGGAAGGATCGACGTGGGCACGCCGTGGATGGCCGTAAGGTCGCCGATGCGGCGGGTGAGATCGGGGTCTTCCAGGTCGCGCGCGGAAAGGTTCACCGCGATGTTGATGGGGTGCCCCGCCTCGGTCCAGCGGCGGGCACGGGCCAGGGCGTCGTTGACTACCCAGCGGGTCAGGCGGCCGATATTGCCGGTTTCCTCGGCCACGCCGATGAAGGCGTCCGGTGGCACAAGGCCGCGCCGCGGGTGCTGCCAGCGGATCAGGGCTTCGGCCGCCATGACGCGTCCGCTGGAAAGGTCCAGCTTCGGCTGGTAGTGCAAGGTGAGCTGGCCCTGGTCGATCGCTTCGCGCAGGTCGCCCATCAGCGAGAGACGGTCGGGCCGGTGCGGGTCGGTGGCGGCATCGTAAAAAGCCAGGCCGCGCGCCGACCCTGCCGCCGCGAACTGGGCTACCTCCGCATGGCGTAGCAGGGTGGCGGCGTCCTCGCCGTCCCCCGGGGCACACGCGATGCCGATGGCCGGCCCCATGTCGATACTGAAGTCGCCTTCGACGAAGGGTCGGCCCAGGGCATCGAGCAGGCGCGAGGCCAGCTCCGTGGCACGGGTACGGCCGGCATCGGGAAGCCACAGGACGAACTGCGTATCGGACACGCGCCCGACGAAGCGCGAACCTGCCAGATCCGACAGGCGGCGACCCGCGTCGTGCATCAGCCGGTCGCCCAGGGCATGGCCCACGGTCTTGATGATGTCCGGAAGGCGGGTAATGCCAAGCATCACCAGGGTTGCCTCGGAGGTCGCGCGGGGGCGCTCGATCGCCGCCTGGCTGGCCACCCGGTTGGGAAGTCCGGTCACGGCATCGTGAAGCGCCTGCTCGCGAATGCGCTCCTCGCGCTGGCCGATGGCCACGGTCATGGCCTGGAAACTGGTGGCGAGCTGGCCGATCTCGTCATTGCGCCGCATTCCCTCCGGTGCCCGGTAATCGCCCGCCTCGATCCGCCGTGCGGCGGCGGCCAGCGCTTCCACGGGCCTGGAAACGCTTCGGGCGATCAACAGCGAGCTGAGCACGCCCAGTACCAGGCCCAGCACCAGCAGCCCGGCCCAGGTAAGCCATACCGAGCGATACGGGCGTAAAGCCTCGTCCAGTGAATAGCCCAGCACGGCGGCTACCTCCGGGTCGCCCGCTGCCTGGGGAAAACTGCGCGCCAGCACCAGGTATTCGCGTCCGCCGGACTGGGCAAGCACGGGTGCATCCGGGAAATGATCATTGCCGGCGAAGAACCCGGGGGGCAGCCGTGCCTCGCCTCCGCCATGGGCCACCACCGACCACGGTTTCCCCGCTGGCCGCGTCATCATTTCCACGTCGCGCGGCAGGGTGGAGAGCTCCTGCATGTGCGAAAGCAGCTTATCGTCGATGGGAACGCTGGCCACGACCAGGCCTGCCGGCTGCGGGGCATAGATGGGCACCACCACTTGCCAGAACACCGCGCCGTTCTCCGCAACCACCGCGGCCTTGCGGCCGTCGAAGGCGCCCTGTAACAGGGTGGCCCTGGCAAACGGCACGGCGGCTGCACCGGCGTGCGCCGTATCGGCCTGGACCTTGCCGTCCAGCCCCACCAACTGCATGCGCGTGGCACCGACCCGGCGGCCATGGTTGCGCAGGATCGAGAGCACCGTACCGTGGTCTTGCTCGCCAATGGCCGAGCGCAGTCCGTAGTCCTGCGAGAGGATCTGTACCGACGAGGCCACCCGGGTGGCGATGTCGTCCATCTGTGCCACGAAGGCGTTGGAGTTGGCTTCCAGCTGGGCGCCGCCTTGCCTTACCAGCTCGCGGCGCGCCACCTCATAGCCCAGCCCTGCCGTCAGCGCCTGCACGGCGATGATGGTCGCCACGAAGAACAGCGCAACCCGCAGGCGGAAGCCCAGGTGTGGCATGGCTCGTCAGTAACCCATGTGCTCGCGGTCCATGCTGGCCCGCGGATCGGGGAGCAACGTCAGGTGGGCCTTGAGCGGCGTGTCGGAACTTCCCTCCGCGATGACCGTTTCCAGCCGGGCGCCCTGGTCGCCGGGCTTGAGCTGCGGGTGCCAGACGCGCAGTTGGTAGCTGCCGGACGCAAGGCCCTCGAATCTTGCGTTGCCGTCCTTGCCTGTCACGCGCGCCGGTGCGCTGGTGACGAACAGGTAGGTGATCATCTCATCGTGGATGTTGCAGCCCACGGCGATGATGCCGCTGCCGTCGATGGTCAGCGGCGGGGAACTGGTGCCCGGGCGCAGCACGTATTCAAAGCGCTTGAGCTCGGAGAACGAATACACCTGGTGGCGGGTGTTGTCCGAATTGCGGAAGACCACCTTTTCGCCAGGTCGCATGACCTCCACGTAGGGTATGAAGGTCTCGTCGCGCTGGTCGATGGTGTGCGTGGCCGGTGCGGGCGTGGCCGCGGCCGCATCGCCGCCGGGTGATTCCAGCGTGACCACCGCGCTATCAGCCGGATGTCCGTGTCCGTCGTCCACGTGCACCACCAGGGTGCCACCGTAGGCGTTGGCCGCCAGCCCCAGGACGAGCCCGGCCAGTGTTTGGTATGCCCTGCGCATGCCGTTCTCGCGTCCCCTTGGAAAGCGCCCTCATGGTAGCTGGGCACAGGCACTACAATGCAAGCCATTGCCGACATCGGCGTGGGAATCGGGTAGGCACCATGGCCAAGGAAGTCATTCGCTGTGCGTGGGCGGGTATCGATCCGAAAATGTGCCACTACCACGACACCGAATGGGGGGTGCCCATCCATGACAGCCGCTCGTTGTGGGAAAAGCTGGTCCTGGACGGTTTCCAGGCAGGGTTGTCGTGGAAGACCATCCTGCACAAGCGCGAGGCGTTCCGCGAGGCATTCGACGGATTCGACCCCGAGAAGATCGTCCGCTATGGCAAGCGCGATGTGAATCGCCTGATGGCCAATGCCGGCATCATCCGCTCGGCGTCGAAGATCGCCGCCACCGTCGGCAATGCACGGGCCTTCCTCGACATGCAGGAAGCTGGCGACGATTTCGCCGATTTTGCGTGGGCTATCGCCGGTAACAAGCCGCTTCGCAACGGCTGGACGTCAACGGCCCAGGTTCCGGCACAGACCGAAAGCTCGGTGGCCATGTCCAAGGCGCTCAAGCAACGGGGCTTCAAGTTTGTCGGCCCCGTTATTGTGTATGCCTGGATGCAGGCCACCGGCATGGTCAACGACCACGTGCAGGGCTGCTTCCGCTACAGGAAGGTTTGAACCTTCCGCGGTCAGTGCCTGCGTATCACTTCGGTGGCAAAGCGCTCCATTTCTTCCAGCTGCGGGCTCATCTGAAGAAGCAGGAGGTCAAGGCCGGCGTCTTCGAAGGCCTTGATACGATCACGCACGTGCGCCGCGGTGCCGACCAGCCCCGGTCGAAGGCCGCGGTTGGACACTGAATATTCGCGGATCTTCAGCTCGCGCTCGAGCTGCGTCCCCGACAGCCACTGGTCGAAATTGGCAAAGCCCGGGGCATCCGGGTCGAGCGTGGTGATGCGTTCCACTTCAGCCTGGGCTTCGTCGTCGGTGTCGCGGACGATGGCGTAAGCGGCCATGCCGTAGATCATCGGCGGCAGGCCGGTTTTTTCGCGGCGGGCGCGCATATCGGCGATCTTTTCAGCGATCACCACCGGTTCGTCGCCATGCATCACGTACGCGTCGCAGCGGCTGGCGATGAGGTTCTTCGCTGCTTCCGATTCACCGCCGGCGTAGATGGTGGGCCGCGGCGACGACTTCGGCTTCGGCTCGCAGATGGCGTCGGTGAGCTGGTAGCGCTCGCCCTGGTGATTGAAGGGCGTTTGCGACCACAGGCCGTCGACCACGGTCAGCCATTCGGCGGTGCGGCCATAGCGATCGTCGTGCTGGTCGAACTGCAGGCCATACTGGGTGGCTTCATCGGCCCACCAGGACGACACCACGTTCAGCGCCAGGCGGCCATTGGAGATGTTGTCGATGTTGGCCGCGGCCTTGGCGAACAGCGCCGGGTGATGGAAGTTCGGACGCACCGCCACCATGATTTCAAGCCGTTTGGTAACGGCGGCGAGCGCCGCGGCACTCGACCAGGCATCCATGGCCGGTTCCTTGACGCCCTTGATGTCGTTGAGGTTGAGCTCGGCGATCAGCGTGAGGTCGTAGCCGATCTCTTCGGCGCGACGGCAGAGCCGGCTGAAGTAATCCCAGCTGGCTTCCATGTTCTCGTCGCGTACATTGCGCAGCCAGCCGCCGAAAACCGGCGCCCAGAATCCGTACTTCATGCGGCTTTCCCCTGGTACGTTTGGATGGCCTGGTGCAGGTAGTCGGCCAGGTTTTCATGAGGATCCCAACCCAGCACGTTCAGCGGGTCGGCGACGAAATTCGACAGGCCATTGATGTCGTAGTAGCGGCGCGTGCCGTCGCGATCGTCCACCATGAACTCGATACCGCCGATGTCCAGGTTCGATGCGCGTGCGATGGCCTCGGCTTCGCGGATGGTCTCAATGTCTGGCTTGAACTCGACCGCGCTTACCGTCGGCTTGTCGACCAGGCAGAAGTCCGCCGGGCACAGGTCGAAGGTGCCGCCGTCGGTGTTCAGCGCGATGGCGTAAAGGAACTTGCCGTCGAGCGTTTCCATGCGTACGGCCTGCGCGTTTCGTGCGGGCACATATTCCTGCACCAGGCAAACGCCGTCGATGCCGGTCGGCGTGATGCCGGCGAGGACAGCCGCGCGAAGCTCTTCGGTCGTGTCGTAGCGAACCACGCCGCTGCCCGAACCACCGATATTCACCTTCACGATCACTGGGAACCGTAGGCCCAGCGTGGCCGCTTCCAGGTCCGCCCTGCGATGCACCACGCGCGTGGCGGGAATGGCCAGCCCTTGGGCCTGGATCACCGCCATCTGACGGGCCTTGGAAGCATCCACACTGAGCGCGCGGGTGCCATTGATCACCCGGGCGCCATTCAATTCCCAATGCGCGTAGAGCGCCTGCGCATAGAAGATGGGGTGTTCGTCCTGGCGCAGGAACGAGCTCATGGCCAACCGGCTGAAGATCACTGGAGCCGGCGGGGTGCGTTCGGCCAGG
>NZ_DATHFX010000485.1:0-6805 GCF_035317885.1 Pinirhizobacter sp. | reverse complement strand
AGCCCGAGACGATGACCTGGTCGCCGGCGGCCAGGCCACTGGTGACGATCCAGTTGACGCCGCTGGTATTCGCGGCGTTGATGTTCTTGCGAACCACCTTGCCGTCGCCACCGACCGTCATCACGTAGGCACCCTTGGTGTCACGTACCACGGCCGCCTGCGGGATCAGGAACACCTTGTTCTGTTCGCCCAGGTCCGCGGCGATCGTCACGTAGGTTCCCGGCAGCAGGGTACGTTCCTTGTTGGGAATGATGGCGCGCAGGCTGACCGCGCCAGTGCTGGGGTTCACCTGGGTATCGGAGAAGTCGAGCGTGCCCTTCTCGTCGTAGGTGCTGCCGTCGGGCAGGGTGATCGTGACGGTGGCCTTGTCCTGGTCACGCAGGGTGACCCCGCCGGTGGCGGCGGCGCGGCGCATGGTGGCAAGGTCGCCAATGCTCACGGTGAAGTTCACATAGAGCGGATCGACCTGGTCGACCGTGGTCAGCAGGGTGGTATCGCCCTGGCCCACGAGCGCGCCTTCAGTGACCTGCTGCTGGCTGGCCCGGCCGTCGATGGGCGATTCGACCTTGGTGTAGCTCAGGTTGATGCGAGCGGTCTGCACGGCCGCCTGGGCCTGCTTCACCGCGGCGTTGGCGGTGCGCTCGTTGGCAATGGCAGTGTCCAGGTCCGAACGCGAGACGTAGTTCTTGCCGATCAGGCCGCGGGCGCGGTCGGCGGCGGCCTTGTTGTTCAGCGCGGTGGCCTGGGCCGAGACGAGGTTCGCCTGGGCCTGGTCCAGTTCCGCCTGCAGCGGGGCCGGATCGATGATGAAGAGCACCTGGCCGGTTTTTACGTCGGAGCCTTCGTTATAGACGCGCTTTTGCAGGATGCCCGGCACGCGGGCGCGCACATCGGCCGTACGGAACGCCGAAAGGCGCCCGACCTGGTTCTGCACGAGCGGAGCGGAAGAGAGCTGGGCCTGAACCACGCCTACTTCGGGAGTGGGCGGTGCCTTGGGCGCTTCCTGCTTCTTGCCGCAGGCAGAAAGTGCGATGAGGCCGAAGCACAACAAAGATGTGCGCAGGGGCAGGGGCTTCATGGGGACTCCGTTCATTTTCTTGTGCGGTTGTTCTTCCACATCCGCCCCCGGGGTTGAGGGCAGGCGCGCTCATATAACAGTTATCGCAAGACAAGCCGTGTCGTCCTGTGCCGGATGGCCCTTCCGGCGAGAATTCACGATGGTTCGGGGCAATGCCTGTCGATCTTGAGGAAGGGCGTGGATCGGGGGTCCGCGTCGCTACGCAGACGGGGTGCCGATTCACTGTACCGCTCAGTTTAAAAACTATTGGCGTGAAGAGTCAATGCTACAGGGAGCCTATTTCCGTCGCGGTTGGCGCGATGCACAAGCTTATCGTGGCATCGGCGGCTTTCCCCGGTGCCCCGCCAGCGTCGCCGATGCGGTGCGTTGTGTCATGAAAGCAAGCTGAAAATGCCGCATTGCGGGAACGCCAGAAGTGGCCTTGTCATCAGTCGCGGCGGTATGCTTCGCCGGATAACTTCCCTTCCCCTATCAAGGCGACAGCCAGCCCATGAACGCGATTCGCGCAGCCGAGGACGGCAGCTTCCCAGCCCTCGTGATCGAGGAATTCAGTAAGCAAGGCAAGTCGCAGCTCACTGCGGACCAGGCGCGGTTCTTTATCGACCTGTTCTTTTCCCGCATCGCCCAGTCGGACCTGGGTTTGCACACACCCGAGCGCTGGGCCGCGCTGATCGGCGAATTCCTTGCCTTTGCCGCCAGGCGATCGCCGGGACAGGCCCTGGTGCGGGTGTTCAACCCCGGCGCCAGTGGCAGCCGCACGGTCATCGAGATCGTCAACGACGACATGCCCTTCCTGGTCGACACCGCCAGCATGGTGGCCGCGAACCATGCCGCCATCCACGCCCTGATCCATCCGGTGGTACCGGTGACCCGCGCCGCCGATGGCGGCATCGCTGCGCTTGGCGCCGATGGTGCATCGGGCGAATCGTTCATGCGCCTTGAGATCGACCGCCTGGATGGTGACAGCCTGGAAACCGTCCGCAAGGAACTGGCCATCGCCCTGGTCGACGTGCGCGAGGCCGTGGATGACTGGCAGGCGATGAACCAGAAGGCATTGGCGATCGCCGACGACCTTCAGCGGCGCGCGTTGCCCCTGTCGGCCGACGAGGTGGACGAGGCCACGCAGTTCATGCACTGGCTTACCGAAGACCACTTCACTTTCCTGGGCTATCGCGAGTACGAGGTGGTCAAGACAGCCGACGACGAAGTGCTCCGTTCGGTGGAGGGCTCGGGGCTTGGCATCCTGCGTGCCGCCGACCGCTCGCTGGCCCCGCGCTCGCTGCGCTCGCTCGTTGCCAGCGAACTGCCGCAGTCCGGTTCCACCGATGCGATCATCCTGACCAAGACCAATGCCCGCTCGCCGATACACCGCCCCGGTTACATGGATTACGTGGGCGTGCTGAAATTCGATGCCCAGGGCCGGCCGGTGGCCGAGCAACGGTTCCTCGGGTTGTTCTCGTCCAACGCCTATATGGCGCGCCCGAAGCAGGTGCCGCTGGTGCGGCGCAAGTGCGATGCGGTGATGGACCGCTCCGGCCTTAAGAAAGACTCCTATTCAGGCAAGTCGCTCCGGCACATCCTGGACACCTTGCCACGCGAAGAACTGTTCCAGTGCTCAGCCGATGAACTCTTCGCGCTGGCCTCGGGCATCCTGGAGCTACAGCAGCGGGCGCGGACGCGCCTGTTCATCCGCCGCGACAGTTACGGCCGGTTCTTTTCATGCCTGGTGTACATCCCGCGCGAGCGCTTCAATACCGCCGTGCGCGAGCGCGTCGAAGCGACCCTGCGCGACGCCATGCACGGCGAGCACGTGGACTCGGCTGTGTTGATGGGCGAGGCGGCGCTGGTGCGACTGCACGTGGTGGTACGCCCGCGCATCGGTGACCACCCTGTATACGACGCCACCGCACTGGAAATCACCATTGCAGCGATAGCGCGCAACTGGCACGACGAACTGCGCGACCGCCTGGTGGCGGACCTTGGCGAGCAGCCGGGCATCGTGCTGGCCAACCGCTACGGCCGCGCCTTGCCCGCAGGCTACGTCGACGAAGTGGCGGCCACGGTCGCCGCGGCCGATGTTCGCGCGCTCGCGGGCCTGAAGGGCCCGGATGCCATCAGCATGTCGTTCTACCACCCGGCCGCGCGGCCGGAGGAACTGCGCTTCAAGATCTACCGCAGCGGTTCGGATATTGCGTTGTCCGAAGTACTGCCCTTGCTGGAAAACCTGGGCCTTCGCGTGCTCACCGAGCACATGTACGAAGTACGCGTGGGTGATTCGCCGCTCTTCATCCAGGATTTCGAAGTGCAGCCGGTGGGCGAGCTTGCCTTCGACGTGGCCCAGGTGGGCGCGCTGTTCGAAGATGCCTTCGAGCAGATCTGGCGCGGCAATGCCGAGAACGACGGGTTCAACCGGCTTGTCCTGGGCGCCAAGCTCGGCTGGCGCCAGGTCGCGGTGCTGCGCAGCTACTGCAAATACCTCCTGCAGACGGGCGTGACCTTCTCGCAGGCGTACATGGAAGATGCCCTTAACGGTCACCCGGCCATCGCGGGCCTGCTGGTGGAACTGTTCAACGCCAAGTTCGACCCGCAACGCACGTCGCTGGGCGCCGATGAGCGCGCGCGTGCCGCGGCCATCCTCACGACCGAGATGCAGGTGCTGTTGCCTGAATCCGCTTCCGCCATGCAGCCGGGTCCGATCGATCGCCTGGTGGATTCGCTCACCCTGCCGCGCGACGAACAAGTCGCCGCGGTCGAGGAAGTGGTGGGCATGCTGCTTGAGAATGTCTCAAGCCTGGATGAAGACCGCATCCTGCGCAGCTTCGTGGCGCTGATCCACGCCACGATCCGCACCAGTTACTTCCAGCAGTTCGATGGCGCATTCCGTCCGTACCTGTCGTTCAAGTTCGACTCGCACCAGGTGCCGGACCTTGCCAAGCCGGTGCCTTATCGCGAGATCTTCGTCTACGCCCCGCGCGTGGAAGGCATCCACCTGCGATTCGGGCCGGTAGCGCGCGGCGGGTTGCGCTGGTCCGATCGCCGCGAGGATTTCCGCACCGAGGTGCTGGGCCTGGTCAAGGCGCAGATGGTGAAGAACACGGTGATCGTGCCGGTGGGTTCGAAGGGCGGTTTCGTGGTCAAGCGTCCACCCGTGGGCGGCGACCGTGATGCCCAGCTGGCCGAAGGCATCGCCTGCTACCGCATGTTCATCAGCGGCCTGCTCGATATCACCGACAACCTCGTCGAAGGCAAGCTCGTGCCGCCGCACGACGTGGTGCGCCACGACGCGGACGATCCGTACCTGGTGGTCGCCGCCGACAAGGGCACGGCCACGTTCTCGGACATCGCCAACGCCATCTCCACCGAACACGGCTTCTGGCTTGATGACGCCTTCGCCTCCGGTGGCTCCAACGGCTACGACCACAAGGGCATGGGCATCACCGCCAAGGGCGCGTGGGAATCGGTCAAGCGCCATTTCCGCTCGCTGGGGCGCGACTGCCAGTCGGAGAATTTCACCACCGTCGGCGTGGGCGACATGTCCGGCGACGTCTTCGGCAACGGCATGCTGCTGTCCCGGCACATCCGCCTGCTGGCTGCCTTCGACCACCGCCACATCTTCCTGGACCCCAACCCCGACGCAGAACGCTCGTTCGTCGAGCGCGAGCGCCTGTTCGCCTTGCCGCGTTCCTCGTGGGACGACTATGACAAGTCGCTGATCTCCGACGGTGGCGGCGTGTTCCCGCGCAACGCCAAGTCGGTGCCGGTGTCGCCGAAGGTGCGCGCAGCGCTGGGCATCAAGGGCGACGCCACGCACATGGCGCCTGTCGACCTCCTGAGCGCGATCCTGAAGGCGCCGGTGGACCTGCTGTGGAATGGCGGCATCGGTACCTACGTCAAGGCAGCCAGCGAGACCCACCAGGAAGTGGGCGACCGCGCCAACAACGCGTTGCGCGTCAACGGCAACGAACTGCATTGCAAGATCGTCGGCGAGGGCGGCAACCTGGGCATGACCCAGAAGGGCCGCATCGAGGCCGCGCAATCGGGCGTGCTGCTCAACACCGACTTCATCGACAACTCCGCCGGTGTGGATACCTCCGACCACGAGGTAAACATCAAGATCCTGCTCAACGATGCCGTGCAGCGGGGAGAACTTACCTTCGAAGGACGCAACCAGCAGCTGGCGGCGATGACCGATGAAGTCGGCAAGCTCGTTCTGTGGGACAACTACCGCCAGAACCAGGCCATCACCGTGATGGAGCACCAGTCGGTGCGCCGCCTTGGATCCATGGCCCACTTCATCCGCACCCTGGAGGCCGAGGGCACCCTGGACCGCGGCGTCGAGTCGTTGCCGTCCGATGCCGAACTGGTCGAGCGCAAGACGCGCGGGCAGGGCATGACACGCCCGGAAATCTCCGTGCTGCTGTCGTACGACAAGATCCGCCTGTTCCAGCAGTTGCTCGATTCGGACGTCCCGGAAGATCCGTACCTTTCGCGCGAGCTGGTGCGGTACTTCCCGGAGCCGTTGCACCAGAAGTATGCCCAACACATGCAGCGCCACCGCCTGAAGCGGGAGATCATCGCCACGGCGGTGACCAACTCCACCATCAACCGCATGGGCGCGACCTTCATGATGCGCATGCAGGAAGATACCGGCCAGGGCCCGGCGGCGATCGCCAAGGCCTATACGGCTGCGCGCGAGATCCTGGACGTGCGCAGCCTCTGGAGCGAGATCGAGGCGCTGGACAGCCAGGTGGCCGAAGACACCCAGATCGACGCCATCCTGCAGATCTGGTCGCTGCTGCGGCACCTGACGCGCTGGTTGCTCAATCGCCCCGGCGGCACGCTGGACATCGCAGCCAACGTCGAGCGTTACCAGGCGCCGGTGCGCGCATTGCGCCAGGCCATGCCCGATGTCCTTACCGACACCGGTCGCGGTGATTTCTCCTCCAGCCAGGAGAAGTGGGCAGGCATGGGCTTTCCTGAAGCGCTCGCCCTGCGTCTGGCCCGCGTGCCGGTGCTTCGCGCCGCCTTCGACATGGTGGAAGTTGCCCAGCAAAGCGGGCAGCCGATCGATGCGGTGGCCCGCGTGTTCTACCAGCTGGGCGAAGCACTCGACCTGGAATGGCTGCGCGGGCAGATCGAGGCGTTACCGGTGGATGGCCATTGGCACGCGCAGGCACGCGGCTCGCTGCTGGATGAACTCAACACCCAGCATCGCGCCCTGGCGGTGCAGGTGCTGGCGTTGGGCGCTACGCGACCGGGTGAGAACGCCGTGCAGGCGTGGCTCGACCGCGACGATGCAACGCTACGCTATACCCGCAGCATGCTGGCCGAGATCCTCAGCCAGAACGCCGACTACCCCATCGCCTCGGTGGCGGTGCGGCGCCTGGCCCAGCTGGCGCAAGTCCCACTGGCCTGATGGCCTGCGATGTCCTGGCACGGCGTGCCCCGTGCCAGGGCATCGTTCTGGGTCTTCAGGCTGCAGCCGGAGGATCTTGCTCGTGGCCGTCGAGCTTCAATGCAGCGATCGTTGCCATCAGGGTACGGCGGAAGGCTTCAAGGTCGTCCCGGGCGGGAGTGTGCCCGGCACGGATCGTCCGTTGCAGGTCGATCGTCAGGTGCTGCAGTTGCATGGCGCCGCAAAAACCGCAGGCCGAGCGCAACCGGTGCAGCAGGTCGGCGAAGGCGTCGATGTCCAGCACCAGGGTGTCGAATTCCTGCGCCAGCTGG
>NZ_DATHFX010000484.1:0-3163 GCF_035317885.1 Pinirhizobacter sp. | reverse complement strand
CTCGCCGATCTGGAACAGCGACGATTACGGCTTCCATCATGGCGCGGTGTGGTACCGCGGCCACTTCAAGGCCACGGGCCACGAAACCGGGATCATCCTCGGCGCCGACATGGGCGTGCACCTTGGTAACCATGGCGTGTTCACCGTATGGCTCAATGGCCAATACCTCGGCAGCAATCCCAGCAGCTCGCAGCTTTTCAACATCGATCCTTCGTGGCTGCAGCCGGGCAAGGACAACGTCCTTGCCGTGCTGGTGGACAACATGGGCCACAACCAGGAAGAGAGAAACGGCGTCACCAAGGAGCCGCATGGCCTGTACAAGGCGACGTTCCTCGGCTCCGATGCCGCGATCCTGTGGCGGATGCAGGGGAACCTCGGGGGCGAGGACGGCATCGACAAGACGCGCGGGCCATTCAACAACGGCGGCCTTCACGGCGAACGCATGGGCTGGTCACTGCCTGGTTTCGATGACAAGTCCTGGAAGGACGCAACGCTGCCCTCGACGGCGAACGAGGCCGGCGTGCAGTGGTACCGCACGAGCGTCACGCTCGATCTTCCCCAGGGCCAGGATATTCCCATCGCGCTGAAGATCGAGGATTCGGCGGAACGCCCTTATCGCGCGTTGATCTTCATCAACGGCTGGCAGGTGGGTCGTTACATCAACGACGTGGGGCCGCAGCATGAGTTCGAACTGCCCGCGGGGCTGCTGCATGCGCACGGTTCGAACACAATTGCGATTGCGTCGTGGAGTACCGCAGCTGGCGGCGGTCTGGGCAAGGTATCGCTAGTGGCGCAGGGAAATGTCACCACTTCGTTGAAGATTGAAGACGTGGCGGCGCCCGGCTATCGGGACCTTGAGGGGAAGATAAAGGCGTCGTCAGGGCGCTGACACGCCCGGTATGAATTCGCGTGCTAGATTCAGGGCGCGTTTCCACCGGACGGAGTGTGCCCATGATTGCTGCCCAAGACCTGGAACTTCATGATGCGCAACTCACTGGCGTGGAGGTGCGTCCAACGACGCGGGAGGTTGCCGTCTCCGTTCGCGCGTTCGTCGGCGTCTCGCCCAACACCAGGACCAAGCTAACGGTGCTTTTCAAGGGAGTGAAGCAGTTCACCCAGAATATGGATTTCCTCGCCATGGAGGATCATTCCAGCGCCGGGAACATCAACTATTGGTCACCGGCGCTGCAGGCGGGAACCACATACATCTATCTGGTTGACGGCGTGATAGCGGTTGAACACGAGTCGATCGCACTCACCTGACGTAGCCGGCGCCCGTCACCATTTACCCGATGGACTAACTCTTTCGCGCCTCTTCCGCTGCCGGGCACCCGGCAATCGTCGTGATCGACACTTGCGGCCGGCCGTCGAGCTCGCGGAAGTCCCAATTGCCCTGGCTGCCCAGCTCGGTCTGTTCGCTGGGGAAGATCTTGGCGTACTTGCCCTTGTCGTCGCGGATGCTGCCGCGCAGGTTCACCTTGACGGCGTTGACACCGGCGGGCGTCGTGGTGATGTCGAGCGTCCACAGGGGCTTGCCGTTGGCATCGGCGTCGCCTCCGGAGATTGTGCCGGGTTCCCCAGCGCGCAGGCAGATTTTTGGCGTGGCCACGACCTTCTGGTGCAGGGTGATGGCCAGCGACATCTGGTACAGGCCACCCGCGGTGGAGGCCGGTGCCGGTGCGGTGGAAGTGAACGCCACACTGGTCACCATCATCGCGGTGGCAGCGAGGAGGATCTGGCCACAGGCGCGTGTGAGGGGACGCGTTTGCTTGTTCTTCAACATGGCGATGCGCTCGGTGAGGGGATGGTACGAACCCCACGCGTTGCCGACCGGCAAGCGCAGGACGGAAGGCTGGTGGCTCCTGACCAGGATGTCGGCGTAGACACGTACATCCTGTTGGCGCCGTGCGAGCACCAAGGCATCGCAGGCGAGTTCCTGGTCCCGGCGAAAGGCGCCAAGCGCCCACCACGCGGCTGGGTTGAACCACATCACGGCCACCGCCGCGTGTGCCACCAGCAGCCACAGGCCGTCCCGGCGGGCGGCGTGGGCCTCCTCGTGGGCCAGCACCAGCTGCTGCTCGCGAGGGGAATAGCGGTAGTGGAAGTCCGCGGGCAGCACGATCATGGGCCGGAACGCGCCCACTATGGCAGGCCCGATGTCACTGCGTGCGGCAAGCACTACTGGCCATGGGCCATCGTGCGCATGGGGCGTTGCTGCACGCATGCGATGGCGATATCGCAGCTGCGATGCGATTGCGGCGATGGTAAACGTCGTGGCGCCTGCCATCCATAGCAGGCAAATCCATAGTGCGTAGTCGCGGCTGGTCCCCATTGTCGCCGGCAAGGCGGGCACGTCGACTGCGGCGGCGGCTGCGACGAACCATGGCGCCTGGCTTGCCGGCACATGCAGGCCAAGCGGTCGAAGTACCGCACCAAGCAGGGCGAGCGCAGGCAGGGCCCAGAGCTGCCAGGCGCGGACGGCGCCGAAATAGCGGCGGAACAACGGGCGAAGCAAAGCCACCAGCGCCACGGTCGTTGTGAATGCGCCCACGGCGAACGCGCCTTGCCGCAGCAGGTCCAGGCTATTCATCGTCAAGCTCCTTGAGCAGCTTGCGCAGCTGGGCCTTGTCCCGCGCCGATAGTTTCGTGTGCGCGGAGAAGTGCGCGACGAGGGGCGCTACGCGACCGCCGAAGAGCCGGTCGAGCAGGCTGGTGCTCTGCTGGGTGATGTAATCGTCGCGGGTAAGCACGGGGGAATAGAGGTAGCGACGACCTTCCCGCTCGGCGCTGATCGCGCCCTTGTTAAGCAGGCGATTCAACAGTGACTTTACCGTGCCTTCCTGCCAGCCCTGGCTTTCCCCTACCTGGGAAAGCAGTTGTTCGGTCGTCATGGGCGAAGAGGCCCACAAGGCATGCATCAATACCGCTTCGGCATCGCTGATCATCGCGCCCACCTTCTTTCGTGGGCCAACGATCACACTTGTAAACGATGTTGTCAAGCACCGATTACGTGCGTGAACACAAGGCCGCTCCCGGCCACCTAGATTCGCTGCCAGCCGCTAAACCCGGTGAACATCGCGGTGCTCACCAGGAGCACGCCAACGCAGCGCGCCGCCATCATGCTGGTCCCGGGCTTTCCCTGCAGCCAACCGCGTACATGCCC
>NZ_DATHFX010000483.1:0-5217 GCF_035317885.1 Pinirhizobacter sp. | reverse complement strand
GCATCCTTGTAACTGAGCAGGTCCGGCGGGTCGCGGCTTGCCTTCGCCGCCTCCGGCCCGAACAGGTCGATCTGCGGCACGTAGAGGCGTTCGGATTTCCACGGGATCGGATCGCCCGATACCGCCCGGAACACCGAGTACGTCGTCATCGATGCCCCAACCCCGAAAGCGATCGCCAGCACCATCAATCCCGTCAGGGCGGGATTGCGGCGCAGGCTGCGCAGGGCGAGGTCAAGGTAATAGCCGAACATGCCGGGGCCTTAGATGTTCACCCTGCCCGCTTGCACCTGCGCGTGGAAGCGCGGGTCCTCGGCAAGGTCAACCACCTGGCCGTCGATCACATGCACGTTGCGCTGGGCCCGGGCGGCCAGTTCCGGATCATGGGTGACCATGACGATGGTGGCGCCCTCGCGATGGATCTCCTCGAGCAGTTCCATCACGCTGCGGGCCATCTGAGTATCGAGGTTGCCGGTGGGTTCGTCCGCCAGCAACAGGCGCGGGGAACCGGCCAGCGCCCGGGCGATCGCCACGCGCTGCTGCTGGCCGCCGGAAAGTTCCGCCGGGTAATGCTTGGCGCGCGAAGCCAGTCCCACGCGCTCGAGCGAGTCCATGATGCGCTGCTTGCGTTCGGCCGCCTTCATGCCGCGATAGCGCAGCGGTACTTCGACGTTGTCGAAGACATTCAGGTCGGGGATCAGGTTGAAGGCCTGGAAGATGAAGCCGATCTTCTCGTTGCGGATGCGCGAACGGGCGTTGTCGTCCAGTTTCGACACCTCGACGTTGTCCAGGTGATAGGTGCCCCCGGTGAAGGTCTCCAGCAGGCCGGCAATGGTCAGGAAGGTCGTCTTGCCGGAGCCTGAGGGCCCGGTCACGGCGACGAACTCACCCTCGTTGACGTCGATGTTGAAATCACGGAGGGCGTAGGTCTCGACCACTTCGGTACGGTAGACCTTGGACAGGTGGGTCATCTTGAGCATCGTGGATTTCCTTTGGCTCTGGGATTTGGATTCGGCGGGTTGCGGTTTTTTTACGTCAGCTGCTGATGACGACGCGGGCCGCGCCGTTGAAGGAATCGGTGCCGGAGATCACGATGCGATCGCCTTCTTTGAGGCCGCCGAGGATCTCGACCTTGTCGATGCTGCTGGTACCGACGCGGATCTCGCGCTTCTCGGCGATGCCGTCGTGCACCACATAAGCGTAGCGGCCACCGCTTTCATCGACGAAGGAACCGCGGGCCACGGTGAGCACGTTGTCGCGGCGATCCATCAGCACACGCACGCTCATGCGCTGGCTCTGCCGAAGCTGCAGCGGGGTCTTGCCATCGAACCGCAGGCGCGCTGCCACTTCGCCATTGACCACTTCGGGGGATACCGCGCTGATCTTGCCGTTCCAGGTGGCGCCATTGCCGGTGATCTCGCCGGGCATGCCGATGGCAAGGTCGCGGGCGAAACTCTCAGGCACCTTCATCTCCACTTCCAGCGCGGAGAGGTCTATGACGCTCATCAGCTGGGCGTCCTTGGCCACGGTTGCGCGTTCGGCCACGAACAGCTGGCCGACCTGACCGTCGACGGGCGAGCGCACCTGCAGGTTGTCCACCTGGCGCTTCAAATCTTCCACCAGCAGGTTCTGACGGTCGTGGGCCAGTTTCTTGGAACGGACGTCAAAGGTGGAGCTGTTGGTGTTGAGGCTAAGGTCGCTTTGTGCGTGCTGTTCGGTGACCTTGGCTTTCTCCAGCGACACCTCTGCCTTGTCGACATCGGCCTTGGGCACGGCGCCCTTGCTGAAGGCGGTGGTGTTGCGTTCCACGTCGCGCTCGGCGGCCTTGCGGTCGATCACGGCGTTGTCGTAGGCCTTCTGCAGTTCGCTGGCCTTCTTCTTCGCGTCCACCTCGGCGCGCAGGTAGTCCACCT
Organism: Pinirhizobacter sp.; assembly: GCF_035317885.1. GTDB lineage: Bacteria > Pseudomonadota > Gammaproteobacteria > Xanthomonadales > Rhodanobacteraceae > Pinirhizobacter. The sequence goes on along the minus strand of NZ_DATHFX010000483.1, from coordinate 3,307 downwards.
GGCTGTTGTCGGCGTTGGATTGTTCCTGGGCGAGCTTGTTGGTGAGGTCAGGGCTGTCGATGACCGCCAGTACCTGGCCCCTCTTCACCGAGTCGCCCGCGTGCACCTGCAAGGTCACCGCGCCGCCGTACACGGCGTAAAGCGTCGGGCTGACAGCGGCAACCACCTTGCCCTCGGCCGCGATATCACGCACGAACAGGCCGCGTTGCACATTGGCGAAGGAAAGGCGCGAGGCGCTCACGGAGGAGCCGGCCGAGAACATGCGGCCGATGCGGGGCCCCACCATCACCAGCAGCCCCACCACCACCACGGCTCCGGCGATGAGGCCGATCGTGCGCATACGCTTGGGCTTGACCTCGACGATGCGGTCGGTGGCGGAGGTATCGCGAATCATGTGCGGTTCCAGTAAGGGCTGTCACCCGAAGGATGAGCAAGCCACGTGCCAAGCCGCGATCGCAATTTTTATCTATTCAGATCAATAAGTTGAATTACCCCGAAAACAGCGCTCCGGTGTCCGCGGACAACGGACAGCGGACAGGCAATGCAAGCGGTCGCCGGCGCGGACAGGTGCGCGCATCGCCGCGGGAGGGTTAAAGATAGGCCACCGATTGGGCCTGGGCGATGCTGCCGGCGAGCGAGCGGCCCATCGGCGATACCGCGCAAGCGCGGGTGCTTCGCAGCAGGCGCAGGCCCCCCACCAGGTTCGTATCGAAGCGAATCACCCGGGCCTGGGCCGCCGTGAAACCCTGCTCGACAGGTGCCCATTCATCGACGCCCATCGGTTCGCCTTCGGCCAGCAGCGCATCCCAACCCAGGTAATCGGTATCGGGCAACAAATAGGTACGGGCCAGGCAAGTGCCGCTGGCATCGACATACTCGAGCCATTCGCGCGGGCCGTCGGCGGTGACCGCGCTGCCGGCGCCAACCAGCCGCGTGGCAAGCAACGGCGCCACCAGTTCGTCGCTGGCGATGACGCCACGCGGCAAGTGCGTCAGGCAAGGCACGTAACGCAACCGTGGCAGGTGCAACACGCTGCCGAGCGTCGGCAAGGTACGGGCCAGCGCCTGGGGACCGAGGTGGAACCAGCGTGTCTGGACCGTGGAAGGATGCTCGCGCCTCGGGGCGCCGAAGGTGGCTAGCCAACCGAACATGTGTCACCTCGAAGGAAGGCGACCGTGGCTGGCTAACCGGAAGATCCGTTCCGGACGGCGGGCTGGGCCTGGGGGAGACTTTAAAAGAAGGATTACTTGGTGAGGATAAGCTTGTCGTTGCGGGTAAGGCGCAAGTGGTACTCGTTGCCCTCGTGTTCGATCACCAGTTCCCGCGAACCTTCCAGCAGGCTCTGGCTGGAGGTGCGGCGAACCGACGGGGCGGCCACCTTGAGGGAAACCACCCGGCGGCGGCGCAGGGCGTCTTCGTTCAGCAGCAGGGGTTGGGTCAACATCGCTTGGCTCCGCATGAGAGAGGGGGGCGGAGTTGATGATAATGGTTCTCATTCAACAGTCAAGCGCCCTGACCCACGGCGGCGGAAATTGCCTCCATCAGGTCTGCATCGAGCTTGCCCACCACTTCCAGGGCCTTGAAGTTCTCCTCCAGCTGCTCGCGTTTGCTGGCACCCAGGATCACCGTGGAAACGCGCGGGTTCTTAAGGCACCAGGCCAGCGACAACTGCGCCAGGCTCACCCCAAGCCGTTCGGCGATGGGCGAGAGCGCACGCACCTTCACCATCGCATCGCCCTGTCCGAGCAGGTTGTCACGGAGCCACGCGTAGTTGCTCTGGGCCAGCCGCGAATCGTGCGGCACCCCGTCCAGGTATTTGCCCGACAGCAGGCCTGAGGCGAGCGGTGACCAGATCGTGGTGCCCATGCCGAACTCCTCGTAGAGGGGTGCGTATTCCCGCTCGACCCTGTCGCGATGGAGCAGGTTGTACTGCGGCTGTTCCATGGTCGGCGCGGTCAGGTGGTTCAGGCGCGCCGCCTGGTGTGCCTGGCGGATCTGAGCGGCCGACCATTCGCTGGTTCCCCAGTAAAGCACCTTGCCCTGGCGGACCAGCATGTCCATTGCCGCCACTGTCTCCACGATCGGCGTGTCGGGGTCCGGACGATGGCATAAGTAGAGATCGAGGTAATCCACGCGCAGGCGCTCCAGCGCCTGGTGGCAGGCTTCCACCACGTGCTTGCGCGACAGCCCGCGTTGCGTGGGCAGCGGGTGTTCCACCGCACCGAACATGACCTTGCTCGATACGCAGTACGAATCGCGCGGCAGGCGGAGATCGGCCAGTACGTCGCCCATGAGTCGCTCGGCTTCGCCGTTGTTGTACGTCTCGGCATTGTCGAAGAAGTTCACTCCGCGCTCGTGCGCATAGGCGATGAGTTGCCGTGCCAGCGACCGGCCGACCTGCGCACCGAAGGTGACCCAGGCGCCGAACGACAAGGCCGACAGTTGCAGGCCGGAGGTACCGAGGCGACGGTATTGCATGGCGTACTCCTTCAGGAGAAATGCAGTACGAAGGCCAGGACGATGGCGGCGAACAGGCCGGCGACGACATCGTCGAGCATCACGCCAAGGCCGCCCTTGATGCGGCGGTCGAGCCAGCCGATGGGCCAGGGCTTGGTGATGTCGAAGATACGGAACAGCACGAACCCCAAGATGACGGTCCACCATGGGGTGAGCAGCGCGGGCAGCAGCGCCAGCCACTGGCCGATGAATTCGTCCCAGACCACGCTGCGATGGTCGGCCACGCCGATGGCCCGGCCAGCGACATTGCAGGCCCAGATGCCCATGGCGAAGCCGGCGATGATCACCAACAGGTAAACCGGCATGGGTAGCTGTCGCAGCAGCAGCCACGGAAGGATCGCCGCAAGCGAACCCATCGTGCCTTGCGCCTTTGGCACTAGCCCTGAGCCAAATCCGCAGGCAATCCAGCCACCGGGCGTGGCAAGCAACGCGCGCCGCGCGTCCGCATCCAGGACATATTTGTCACTCATGACGCGAAGTGGTCCCAGCCGCCGGCGGACGCCGCATGCCATTGGCCATCGGCATCGGCAAGGCGCACGCCCTGCCCGGCCACGATGCGGCCGATGCGCGTGGCACCACAGCCCAGGCGCGCCATCTCCGCGCTCACCCCGGCCACGTGTTGCGATGACAGGGTGAAGCAGAGCTCGTAGTCGTCGCCGCCGGTAAGGGCGAAGGCCATGGTGTCCTTGTCGGCGAACATCTCGCGCAAGGCCGCCGACCGCGGCAACAGGGCGGGATCCAGTTCCGCCGCAACACCGCTGGCCTGGCAGATATGACCCAGATCGGCGAC
>NZ_DATHFX010000482.1:0-4355 GCF_035317885.1 Pinirhizobacter sp. | reverse complement strand
GGCGTATCCACCACGACTTTGCTGGGCGCAGCGATGATCCAGCAGGCGCCCACCGCGGACGCGGCGCAGAAGTCACTTGAGTCGTTGTCCGGCCAGCTGCACGCCGCCAGCGCGGCGATGACGCTGGAGGCCATCGACGAGGGCAACCAGGCGCTGTCCAGCCGCATGGCCAGCCTTTCCTCGAACCAGCTTGCCGGCGCCTGGACACAGCGACTGGGTTACAGCGGCGGCATGAGCCGCAGCGGTTACGGCAATGTGGGGATGGATGTCTCCGGGTTCCTGGTGGGCCAGGACCACAAGCTTGGCGCCAGCGGCATCGTCGGTTTCGCACTTAGCCAGTCGCAGGGCCTGGGCCAGCTGGCCGAAAGCGTGGACCAGGGCCGCAGCCATGCCACCGAGGCCTCGGCATACCTGGGTACCGTGCGCGATCGTTACTACGCGGTGGGCCGCATCGGCATGGGCCAGTACCGCGAATCGATGTATCGCAGCGTTCAGTTGGGCGAAGCGGCCACGGGCGTGTCCAGCAGTTCGCAGGGCCACTATGCCGTGGCCTATGGCGAGAGCGGCATGCGCCTTTCCACCGGCGCGGTATCGATCACACCCTATGCCGACCTCGAGTACGACCGTATCGACCGCGGTGGCTTCAGCGAAACCGGCGCCGCGGGCTTTGGGCTGACCGCCGATGGCCAGGTGCTCTCGCGTTGGCAGGCGGGCGTGGGCCTGCGCGCAGGCCGCTATTGGCTGCTGCCTTCCGGCGGCCGGGTAAGCCTGAACGGCCACGTGGCCTGGCAGCATGCCTTCGCCACCCAGGGTGATGTCTTCGCCGCCCGCTTCACGGGGATCGATTCGTGGGGTCCGGTCGGTGGCATTGGCCTGGCGAGCAACGCCGCCCTGGTGGGCGCTGCGCTCGACTGGAGCATGACGCCGCGCTCGGGGCTGAAGATGTCGCTGGACCAGCGCTTGGGCGACCGCGACAGTTCGAAGATGGCCATGGTGAGTTACAACATGGCCTTCTAGAGCCCGTGGGGTCGGAGTATTCACTCCGACCCCGGTTTCGGCATGACCCAGGCTGGGCCGAGTCAGCTCTTGCCGTGGAAAAGCTCGCGACCGATCAGCATGCGGCGGATTTCGTTGGTGCCGGCGCCGATCTCGTATAGCTTGGCGTCCCGCAGCAGCCGTCCGGCAGGGAACTCGTTGATGTATCCATTGCCACCAAGCGCCTGGATTGCCTCCAGTGTCACTTTCACCGCGTTCGTGCTGGCATTGAGCAGACAGGCGGCCGGGTCGATGCGTGAGCGGATGCCGTCGTCGAACTGGCGCGCCACCATGTAGGCAAAGCCACGCGACGATTGCAGTGCGGTGTACATGTCGGCCACCTTCGCCTGCATCATGCCGAAGGTGCCGATCGGCGCGTTGAACTGCTTGCGTTCGCGCACGTAGGGCAGGGTGAGGTCCATGGCCGCCTGCATCAGGCCGATCGGGCCGCCGGACAGGACCAGGCGTTCGGTGTCCAGGCCACCCATCAGTACGCGCACGCCCTCGTTCACTTCACCGATGATGTTTTCGGCGGGGATTTCGCAGTCCTCGAACACCAGCTCGCAGGTGTTGGATCCGCGCATGCCGAGCTTGTCGAGCTTCTGCGCGGTGGAAAAACCCTTCATGCCCTTTTCGATGATGAACGCCGTCATGCAGCGGCTTCCCGCCGCGCGCGGCGCGGTGCGCATGTACACCAGCAGCACGTCGGCATCCGGACCGTTGGTGATCCACATCTTGCTGCCGTTGGCCACCCACACGCCGTCCTTCTCTTCGGCACGGCAGCTCATCGAGCCGACCACGTCGGAACCGGCGCCGGGTTCACTCATCGCCAGCGCGCCCACCCATTCACCGCTGCAAAGCTTCGGCAAGTACTTGCGGCGCTGCGCATCGTTGCCATTGTGGTTGATGTTCTGCACGCAGAGGTTCGAATGTGCGCCGTAGGACAGGCCCACCGAGCCGGATGCGCGGGAGATTTCCTCCATCGCCACCAGGTGCGCCAGGTAGCCCAGGCTGCTGCCGCCGAATTCCTCAGGCACCGTCATGCCCAGCAGGCCCATCTCGCCGAATTTCAGCCACAGGTCGTCGGGGAAGGCGTTGTCGCGGTCGATGCGGTCGGCGCGCGGGGCAATTTCTTTTTCGGCAAAGCCGTGGACGCTTTCGCGAAGGGTGTCGAGATCGTCGCCGAGGGGGAACGGACGCATGCGCAAAGCTCCTGGATACATTGAAAAACCCACCTATGGTAGCGCGCAGGCCGGCGGGGGCCTTGGCGCAACGCACAACGGGTACGGTTAGCCTGATGCTGCGCCCAGGTCCGTGAACCCAGTTTGTGCCTTCGCCAGCAACAGGGACTGCATGCCCACCAGGCGTGGCAGGCCCGCAGCCTGGCTCGCCTGTGCTTCAAGCGATCCCAGCCAGGCGGCGTCCGCCGCCGGAATGGGTTGGCCCTCGCGCGCCAGACGGCTTAGTCGCTCGTAGCCGTCCGCCACCTGTTCGAGCGCCTGCACGGCCATGGCGCCTTCCGGGCCATCGGGCAAGGCTTCCCGGTGCGCGCCCAGCGTGGACAGATGGGCCAGTACCTGCTGCGAATGGGTCATGAGCCTGAGCGCCGCCTCGGTCGCTGGGCGGGTGTGTGCGGGCTCGGCCATCATCTGGTTGATGGATCCGGCCAGTGCCGCATGTGCGTTGTGCGCATCGCGGCGGGCCACGCGATAGGGGAGGTCGTCGTGCCGGCCGCGGGTATATTGCATCGCGATGTGGCGGAGGTAGCCCGCATCGGCGGCGAGCGCATCGGCGGTGAGGTCCGGCAGGCTCCGGCCTCGCCAGTCAGGCAGGATGAAGCGCAGCGCCGCCGCCGCGACCGCCGCGCCCATCAGGGTATCGAGCAGGCGCGGCGCGATGGCGTCGTAACTGGCCCCCGGCTCGTCGAAGCAAAGCAGCACGAACAGGGTGATGGTGGCGGTGGCCAGGGTGTAGCGCCTGCGCCAGAAGGCGAAGAAACCCGCGCCGGTCACCACCGCGACGGGCAGGCGCCAGTCGCCGCCGGGCAGCACGTGCAGCAATGTCCAGCCCGCCACCAGGCCAAGCGCGGTGCCGGTCACGCGCTGCAGCAGGCGTAACCGGGTGGCTCCGTAGCCCGGCTGGCAAACGAACAAGGTGGTCAGGAGGATCCAGTAGCCATGCTTCGGGTGCACGGCGAGCAACAGCAGGTAACCGGCGAGCATGCCCGCGGAAAGGCGTACCGCATGACGAAATCGCATCGAGCGCCGGGTTATCTGCACGCGGATCCGTGCCAACGCTTCGCCGAAAGTGGGAGGATCGGGATTCTGCAATGCGTAGTCGGTGTCCTGCGCTGCCTCGTTGCCCGAGGTAAGCGTCTCCTGCAGGCGCTCGACATTGCGCAGCAATCCGGCCAGGGCCTCGTCGATGCTTGCATCGCGTAAGCCGGCGCCGAGTTGCACGGCGCTGCGCACGTCTTCCAGCGCATGCCGCGGCAAGGCGAGGGAGCCGGGCGGCAAGGTGCGCCGGATCTCGTCCGAGCGGGCACGACAGGCCATGGCCTGCAGGCGGATCAGGCGGCCGAAGCGGAACATGATGTCGCTATGGAACAGCGCGTCGGCCAGTTTTTCATAGGGGTAATGCGAGGAACTGATACGTTCGTGGATATCTTGGGCCGCGAAATACAGGCGCAGCCGCGCGGCCATGCGACCCCTCGGCTGGCGGCGGCCGAGGCGGTCGAGCAGGGCCGTGCGTGTCTCGTTCAACGCATCCACCGTCTGGGCCGACAGCGACGCCAGTTGCACGTCGAGGGCGCCGCGGTCCAGGTCCCTTACTGGTTCGAACAGTGCGGCCTTGACATCCAGTTGCGCGGCCAGGGCTTCGAATAGCCGTGCCAATGACAGGCGCAACGCCCGCTGCGGCGCAAGCGCGCTCCAGGCCAGTGAGAGCGCGCCATACCATGCAGCGCCCAGGAGCATCGCCATCGTGACGAGCGACGGGCTGCCCGTGGCCTGCGACGGGTCGGACGCGATCATCGTGTACACCGATAGGATCAGCGTGGCCGCGGCGATCGTGGCGTAGCGGCCACTCACCGCGCCGAGCATCACCAGCACGAAGGTTCCCGCGGGCAGGGCGAGGGCGAACAGCCAGGGCAGGGCAATAGTCTGTCGCACCGTGAATGCTGCCACCGCGAAGCAGGCCAGGGTGACAATGAGGCCGCGCAGCCGCGCACGCCACGCGTCGTCGGTTTCGGCCAGTGCGCAGGCGATCACGCCCAGCATCGCCGGAACCGTGCTTGCACGCTCATCGCGCGCCACGCACCA
>NZ_DATHFX010000481.1:0-5829 GCF_035317885.1 Pinirhizobacter sp. | reverse complement strand
CCAAGTGCCTGGCGCTGTTCACCAACCTCGACCTGTCGGTGGCGATGATGACCGGCGCCATCGGCATGCTGCTGACCGGCGTGCTGAACATGGACGAGGCTTACAAGGCGATCAACTGGAAGACCATCTTCGTGACCGCGTGCCTTATCCCGCTGGGCTGGTCGATGGATTCCACCGGCACCGCCTCGTGGATCGCCCAGGAGGTGCTGCATGTGCTTGGCGGCGCGCCACAATGGACGCTGCAGCTGTCCATCGCGATACTCACGCTGATCTTCTCGCAGGTGATGTCGAATGTGGGCGCGACGGTGATGATGGTGCCCATCGCCATCAGCGTGGCGGTAACCACCGGCGGCAATCCATCGGCCTACGCGCTGATCGTGGCGGTGTCTTCGTCCAATACCTTCCTGCTGCCCTCGGGCCATCCGGCACTGATGATGGTGGCGGGCCCCGGCGGTTATCGCGCCAAGGATTTCCTGCGCGCCGGCCTGCCGCTGACGATCCTGGTGCTGGTACTTACGCTGGTGTGCATCAACCTGATGTATCGCTAGCGTCGAAACCGTTTGGGGGTCAGAGTATTTACTCTGACCCCGACCCCGCCTGCCAGAGCTTCACCGCGTCGCCGTCGACGCTGACCTCTACCCGCCGCAGGTGCTCGCCGCGGCACGGCCCCATGGTGCACAGGCCGCTGGCCGTGGCGAAACTTGCGCCGTGCGCGGCGCACACCAGCACGCCGGCCTTGACCAGGAACTGCCCCGGCGCCCAGTCCAGCCGGCGTCCGGCGTGCGGGCAGACATTGAGGTAGGCACGCACGTGGCCGCCTTCGCGCAGCACGATGACGGAGTCCTCGCCGTCGGCCAGCACCGCATCCACGGCGATGGCGCCGCCGTCGGGAATATCCTCGAGCAAGCACAGGGTTTGGCCGGGGAAAATACTAACCATGGCACTTGCCTCACGGGGCATTTGGCCCCAAGGTTACAGTTCGATGAACCCGTCATTGTGCCATACGGATTTTTAACGATGCGTTTCAACTTCCCGCCCATCCGCCGCTCCCGCCACCCGTTCATCCGCGCCCTGTCCGTACTTGCGGGCCTTGCCGTGGTCGGTGTGCTGATGGTCTTCGGCGTGGTGGTACTGGGCGTGCTCATTGTCGGTGGCGGCGTGTTGATGGCCGTACGTCACTGGAAACTCTCGCGCCAGCCGCAAGCGACACGTACCCAGCGTCCAGCCAACGTGCTCGAAGGCGAATACGTAGTACTGCGCAACGGCTGATGCCGCAGGCATGGCGTCCGCCGTGCCTTGAACCAGATTGATGGCTGCCGCGCAATCGCCGCGCTACCGCGACGTGCGCAGCATCGCTATGGTGTCCGAATTCCCCTGAAGAATACGACATGGATACCCGCGTCACCGTCCAGGCCCCGCACGACATCGTTGCCACGCCGGGCCAGCCCGTGCCGGCACGCCCGTGGCTGGTGCCACTGGCGATGTTCGCGCTATATGTGATCTGGGGCTCCACGTACCTTGCCATCCGCTTCGCGCTGGAAAGCTATCCACCGTTCCTTCTGTCGGGGGTGCGTTTCCTCATCGCCGGGCTGGGCTTGCTGGCGGTATTGGTGGTGCGCGGGGCAGCCCTGCCGACGGCGCGGCAATGGCGCAATGCGGCCATCACCGGCGTGCTGTTGCTGGGCATGGGCAATGGCCTGGTGTGCTTTGCCGAAGGCAGCGTGAGCTCTGGCATCGCGGCGGTAGCCGTGGCCAGCATGCCGCTGTTCGCCGCGGTGTATTCGGGGATGTATGGGCAATGGCCGACGCGGCGCGAGACACTAGGTCTTGCCGTGGGCTTCATCGGCGTGATCGTGCTTAACCTGGGCAGCGGCCTGTCGAGCTCGCGGATCGGGGCGTTCGCGCTGATTTTTGCAGCCAGCGCGTGGGCCTTCGGTTCGGTCTGGAGCAAGCGGCAGGACATGCCATCGGGGCCGATGAATACCGCCGCGCAGATGACCTGCGCCAGCGTCGCGCTGATCATCTTCGCGCTTGCGCTTGGCGAACGCATGCCGCCCCATCCTACGGCGCGCGCCACGTTCGCCCTGGCCTACCTGGTGGTATTCGGCTCCATCATCGCGTTCAGTGCCTACCTCTATGTACTGAAGACGGTGCGTCCGGCGGTGGCCACCAGCTATGCCTACGTGAACCCGCCCGTCGCTGTGTTGTTCGGCGTGTTGGTGGTGGGAGAAACCGTGGGCCCGTTCGACCTGGCGGGCATGGCCATCATCCTGGTCGGTGTGGGCATCATCACCCTGCTGCGGGCCCGCTAACGCCGGGAACGCATCGCTTGCGGGGCGACCGGGCATGGCGCGACCATGCCTGCAATGCCACTGCTTGAAAGGGGAACGCCGTTGAGCACAAAGGGCGAAGGGCTGCTGGCCCGCGCGGCGCTGCGTTGCGCGGCATGGGCAGAGCGATGGTTTCCCGATGCCTGGGTGTTCGCAGCCCTCGCCGTTGGCGTGGTGGCTATCGCGGCGATCGTGATGGGCGCCCTGCCCGGTCCTGGCGCCACGGCAGGTTTCATCGATCTGCTGCCACGCAGCGTGGGATCGGCCAGCGCCGCTTTTGGCGACGGCTTCTGGAGCCTGATCCCGCTCACCATGCAAATGGCCTTCGTCGTGATCGGAGGCTATGTGGTAGCCACAGCGCCGGTGGTCGCCCGGTTCATCGACTTCCTGGCCCGTGTACCGCGAAGCGGTCGTTCGGCGGTGTGCTATGTGGGCCTGGTGAGCATGCTGGCATCGCTCTTGAGCTGGGGTTTCTCGTTGGTGTTCGGCGGCCTGCTGGTACGAGCGCTGGCCCGGCGGCACGAGTTGAAAATCGACTACCGGGCAGCGGGCGCTGCAGCGTACCTGGGCCTCGGCGCCGTGTGGGCGCTGGGCCTTAGCTCCTCGGCCGCTCAATTGCAGGCAAATCCCGCAAGCATGCCGCCGGCCCTGTTGGCCATCACCGGCGTGTTGCCGTTCTCGCAGACGATCTTCCTGTGGCAGTCGCAGGTTTTGCTTATCTGCCTGATCGTGGCCTCGCTCATCGTGTGCTGGCTCACTGCGCCGGGCGACGCCCAGGCCCGTACGGCGAGTGAGTTCGTGGTGGATTCTGGCAATGCCACGCCGAAGCTGCCACCGCGCGAACGGCCCGGCGAATGGCTCGAGTACAGCCCGTTGCTGTCGGTCGTCGTAGGGCTGCTGGGGCTGGGTTGGCTGGCGCACGAGTTCGTTGCCAAGCCGGTGGTCACGGCCATCGCCAACCTCAACACCTACAACTTGCTGTTCCTTACCGTGGGGCTGTTGCTGCACTGGCGTCCACGAAGCTTCCTGAACGCGGTGGCGCGCGCCGTGCCCAGCACGTCTGGCGTGCTGATCCAGTTTCCGCTGTACGGCGGCATCGCGGCACTGCTTACCCAGGCCAGGGGCGCCGATGGCCAAACCCTTGCCCAACATCTTGCCAACGCCTTCGTCCATGTAGCCTCGCACGACACCTACACCCTGGTGATGGGCGCGTACTCCGCAGTATTGGGGTTCTTCGTGCCCTCCGGAGGCGGCAAGTGGGTGATCGAGGCGCCGTATGTGATGCAGGCCGCCAACGACCTGCACGTACACCTGGGTTGGGCAGTACAGGTGTACAACGCGGCCGAGGCGCTGCCGAACCTTATCAACCCGTTCTGGATGCTGCCGCTGCTGGGCGTACTGGGGTTGAAGGCGCGGGATATCGTGGGCTTTACCTTCATCCAGCTGCTCGTGCACATCCCGCTGGTGTTGGGGTTGTTGTGGCTGCTGGGCACGACACTGCACTACGTGCCACCGGTGATGCCCTGAGGCAGGTGCACAAGCACCCACCCCAGGGAACCGGTGTCACTGGCTGCCGGACGGCACCTGTCCATTGGCAAAGTAAGGCCGGATGGTCGGCCAGATCACCTCGATGGCATTGCCCTGGTTGCTGCCGGCGATGGCCGAATTGTGCAGGACGCGCGCGCGGTGGCTTTGGCGATCGATCACGGGGGAACCTGAGCTACCGCCCTCGGTATCGCATGTATAGCGCCTCATGTTGCCCGCGATCGACGCGATGCTGCAGGAGCGCCCCGAATCGTCCGCGCGGGCAACCTGCTTCGGACTTCCGCCGCCGTGCTGGGGAATGTACACGGGCCAGCCCATCGGCAGCGGTGTGACATCCAGGCCGAGGTAGCCGTACCTTGCCACTTTACCGGACGAAAACTCCGCGGCGTCGAGCGTAAACAACTGGAAATCCCGTCCCGCATCCCCCACCAGGCGCTGGCCACCGCGCACCTTGGTGCCCTGGGTGGTGGCGTTGCTACCTCCGCACACGGCGTGCTCGTAGCCAAACCAGAATTCGAAATCAGCCGGGTTCTGGTGATTGCCGATCACATGATGGTTGGTAAGCATGCGGTTCTCCGCACCCACCCGCCACGCCGTGGCCACATAGCCGAAGCCGTATACCCGCGCGACAGCCTGGGAGCGGCGATACATGGTTGCATCGGTGGCCAGCACGCAAGCCGGACGTTCACGCTGGTCGGCGCCGATGACTGCAGATCCCGTGATACTGGCGAAGCCGACATCGACGCGATCGATGGTCAGCGAAAAAGCAGCATAAGTATTTCCATCATGGCGCATGGTAAGGGTGATGGCGTCGCCTTCGATCGAATCGGCATAGTAGCCATCCCTGGGCGACCCCACATCTTTGGCGTCGAATCGCTGGAGTACTTCGCCGGACGCATTGGCCAGTTCCACCCATGCACCCTCGGGGATGTACACGGTTGAGAAATGCAGGCGAAGGAAGGTCGCCCCTGGGCGGGAGACCACGGTGGATGGGAAGTAGCCCGGCGCCAGCCATCCGTTGAAATGTTGCCTTGCTTCCTCGATATCGGCTACGCGTACGAGTGACGGCAGGGTGGGATCGGCGGCCTGGGCCAGGCAAGGAAATGTTCCGGCCATCGACAGCATGGCTGCCGTCAGCCGTAAAAGACGGGTAGTTCGCATGAATTTCTCCAGGGACGTTGGGGGCGCATGGGTTGCGCCCCACTAAGGTGGCCCTGGAGCGACGACGGGCATATCGACTACTGCCCGTCTGTCACGCCAACTTTCGCTCGCCGGAACTACAGCATTACCCGTCGATGGATCAGCGCAAGCCTACAGTTCGCGCAAGGCCGTCGTCACCGGCAGGCGAGCGGCACGCACCGCGGGGAACAGGCCACCGATGAAGCCGATCGCCAGTGCCCACTTGATCCCTGTCCACAGCAGTGCGCCCGTTACCTTCAACTCGAAACTCAATTGCCCCACGGTGCCCTGGGCCAGTGTCGATGCGCTATAGCCGTTGAAGATCACCCACGCGAGCAGGCCGCCGATGACACCGCCGATCAGTGCAAGCAGCATGGTCTCGAGCATGATCGCCACCACCACCGGCAAGCCGCGGAAACCGATGGCGCGTAGCGTGGCGATTTCCCGAGCACGGGCGGCGACGGCGGCGAACATGGTATTGAGCGCGCCGAACATGGCGCCAATGGCCATGATCAGGCCCACCACGATGCCCATGATGCGGATCACCTTGGCCGTGCCTTCCGATTGCTTGTTGAAGTAGTTGAGGGTGGTGTCCACGTCCACTTTCAGCTGTGGGTTGCCTTCCAGCGACGACTTGAATGCCGCGTACTTCGACGGATCGGCAAGCTTCACCGTGACCGAGGCACGGCTGCTGCCGCGGCGATAGGTATCGCCAACGACGCTGGCATCGCCCCAAAGTTCCGAATCCATCGCGTTGTCGGCGGCGAATACACCC
>NZ_DATHFX010000480.1:0-2035 GCF_035317885.1 Pinirhizobacter sp. | reverse complement strand
TCGCCTAAATGCAGGCGCCCGCACCGGCCTATCCGTCGACGGCGCGGCGCATGCACATGCAAGGCACGGTGGTCTTGCGCGTGCTGGTGGATGTCGATGGCAAGCCGCTGCAAGTGGTGGTGGAGTCAAGCAGTGGCCATGCCGAACTCGATCGCGCTGCACAAAACCAGGTGCTGTCGAAGTGGCGGTTCCAACCCGCTACCGCGCAAGGCCGGCCCACGCAGGCATGGGCCCGCATCCCGGTGACCTTCAATTTGCAGGGCGGCTAGTACCGGCCGCGGGGTCGGAGTTAAAACTCCGATCCCCATCGGCGGCTTTTAGCGAGGCGCGTGGTCGGACGTGACCACGATCACCGGTGGTTTGCGCGTGGCGCGAACGATCAGCCACACAAGACCTGCCACCAGCAGCACCGGCAGCAGGGCCGGAAGCATCGCCAGGGCAACGAGGGGCCCGATCACCACCAGTGCCAGCCCGCCGAAGAGGATGCCCAGCGCTCCGCCGATGATGGTGAACAGGCCTCCGATGAGACCGAAAACCAGCTTGAACACGGCGCCGACCACGGCGCCCATCAGCCAGAGCATGCCCAGCACGAGAATGGCGGCGACGATCATGACAGCAAGCTCCTTGCAGGTTTGGCGTACGGGCCCGGCGGACGGCCGGAAGCGTAAGTGGAAGTTACCGCCGCCCGTTCCTGGGCGACAGTGAAAGAAGTACCAGACGGGGCCCTAAAACCGGGTTACGTCCGTTTAACGGCCCCCGTGATCCACTTTCCGCCGTTGACGTAGCGTTTTTCGGCAGGAAATCCCCCATGATCAAGCGATTACACGTCTTGAAGACCTTGCGTGACATCGCTTTCGATGCCGGTGCCACCGAGCATCCGGACCTCGCCAGCATGGCGCGCGAGCTGGGACAGGCCGTGCACCGCGACGGCCACGCCCTGGAACAGCAATTGGCGCCGTTGCGCGCCCGCCGGCGAGGCTTCGAGCGCTGGCTGGTGGCCGAACATGCCAAGCCCGGCATCAGCGTGCTCGTACTGTCCTGGCCCGCCAACTACGCCACGCCGGTGCATGACCATGGCGGCCTGTGGGGACTGGAAATGTCGCTGAGCGGCGCCCTGGAGATCGATGCTTTCCTGCGCGAGGAAACCACGGGCCAGCTACGCCACCAGAATCGCACGTGGCTTGGGCCGGGCGACGCTACCTGGTTTGATGCGGGCGACGCCTACGTGCATCGCTGTCGTAACCTTTCACGGCAGGAATCGGCCCTCACGCTTCATGTCTATGGCGGCGATCTGGCACAGTACATGGCCTATGAGCAACCTGGACCGACTGACCACTGGATTGCCCGCCCGCGGCAGTCCGAACTTGCCGGACGCCTGACAGCCTGACGTCCGGCGGGACCCTTGAGTGGTTCCCTAGAAGGAAAATGCATGTCTAAACGAGTCGCCGTCATCGGCGGTGGCGCGGCGGGCGCCACGCTGGTCAGCGAATTGCTGGCGCGGCGAACCCCCCGCCCACTGCATCTGGACTGGTACACCGGTTCGGCGCATCCGTTTGCCCGCGGCGTGGCCTATGGCACGTCATCGGAGCACCACCTTTTGAACGTGCGCGCCGCAGCCATGGGTATATCGGCAGCACAGCCGCAGGGCTTCCTTGACTACGCCCAGGGCATCGATTCCAAAGTTGCAGGGGCCGACTTCCTGCCGCGGCGCTTGTACGGCGATTACGTTGTATCGGAAGTCCGCCGCGCCATCGATGATGCGCGCTCACGCGGGCACGTGGTGAACATGGTGCCCATCGCCGTCGACGCCGTCGTTCCTGACGCCGACGGCGTGGACATCTTCGTGGGCGAGACATCCTCGCGCGTGGACCGTGCCGTGCTCTGCGTCGGCTCGCTGCCCCCACGCCCGATCCCGGGCGTGGACCCCGCGGCCATCGCCCGCGGCAATTATGTGGTCGATCCCTGGTCCTATCTGGCCGCCGCGCAAGCCAGCGACGAACCTCGCCAGGTCATGCTGATCGGCATGGGGCTTACC
>NZ_DATHFX010000479.1:0-2228 GCF_035317885.1 Pinirhizobacter sp. | reverse complement strand
GCCGTCACCGTTCCCATCGCCATTGCCGTCGCGCGAACTCACCACGTGGTACAGCAGGCTCTCATCGCCGCCGCCGAGCACATGGCGCGCGTGTACGTGCCGTTCCACCAGGCCCGGTGGCGTGCCGGTGAGGTGGTAATGCACGATCTGCGCGGTACCGCCGAGCCCACCAGCTTCGTTGCCATCCCAGATCGCCAGCAAGATGTGGCAATGGCTGGCGATGTACACGCCAGTGGTCGCGTACTGGCGGTCGCGCGCCTGCCCCGGCAGGCCGATCACGTGGTGGGGTTTTTCCATCAGCCGCGGCAGCAACACCACCTCGGCATGGCTGCAAAGGCGTTCGAAGGTAGCGCGTACCTGCGGATCGTGGAAATCGTCGGTATACAGGTCCCGTGGCAGCGGCAGCGGCGCCACCAGCCGGGCGCCCGCAGCCAGGGCTTCCTCGGCCACCAGCTGGTCGCCGCCCTCGGCGAGCGCGGAAAGCACCACCAGCGGCAGAGCCGGAAAATCGGCTTTCAGCCGTTCGAAGAGCGCGCGCACCCGAAGGCGGATCGGCTCGATCTCGCCCGCGGGAATATCGCGATGGCTGGTAACGCCGACGACCAACGGGGTCATGGGTGCTTTCCGCGCCGAAACCTCAAGTGTTCTTGATCCTCGGGTTGGTGGTGGTGGAACGCCTGGGCGCGTTGGCGCGCTCGAATTCCTGCTCGCGGTCGTTGGAACGATCCTCCTGATCGTCCGCCGGTGCCGGTGCCTGTTCCTGCTCGTCGTCGTTGCGGTTGCCGCTCATGAGGATGTCTCCGTCGTTGATGGCTGCCAGTCTTATTCGTCGCTTGTCGATCGCGCTATCTCGCGCCCTACCAGTTCCGCATGACCGCCCGTGGCCGCCAGCAGTTCGCGCTGGAAGGCCAGGTTGGGCGGGTAGTCGATTTGTTCATGGCGCAACACCTGCACCAAGGCAGGATCACGGTAGCCATTCACCCAAAGCGCCTTGACCACCGGCATCGCCTCGTCCTTGCGCTCGAGCGACAGCAGTGCGATGGCCTCCAACGCCAGCAACCGTGGATCGCCCTGGCCGCTGCGGGTCGATTGCAACGATGCCAATGCGTCGTTGCGCAGCGTGCCGGCAGCGGCGGGGTCGGCAGCGACGGCGGCCAGGGAAAGCCTTGACGCGACAATGGCAAGCAAGGTGGCGCGGTCGTCGGGTTGCTGCTTGAAGAGAGGGTCGAGCAAATGCAACGCAGAAGTCGCCTGACGACGAGCGGCATCGGTGTCGCCCAAAGCACGCGATTGCGCGGACTGTTCCACCAGCGCCTCGGCATACTCGCGCTGCCAGACAGCGTTGGCCGCATCGTGCCGCGCAAGGGCTTCGAAGATTCCCAGCGCCTGGCGGGCAAGCTTCGCCGCGCCCGCCACGTCGCCAGTGAGGCGATGCAGGCGACCGAGCTGGATGGCATACAGCGCCTGATGCTCCTGGTAGTCGGTATTGCCCGGATCAAGCGCCTTCAGCTGCGCGGCCATGTCCACGGCGCGCTGAAGGCGGTCCATGCCCGGCTGCACGTCCCCGGCCAGCGCCTGGGTGCGACCGAGGATGGCGTGCACGGTAAGCAGGTCGTCGCGTCGGCTGGCATCTTTCGGATTGGCGGCGGCAAGCCCCATCTGGATGGTTTCGGCCGCCATGTATTGCGCGACTGCATTGGCAAGGTCGCCATGCAGCAGCGCGAGCCTGCCCAGGTTGTTCGACGCCTCGCCGACGGCGGTCGGCCAGTCGATATTGCCAGGCTCCGCCGTGGCCATACGCTGCGCCAGGGCGAGCATGTCCTGGTACTGCCGGGCGGCGGCATCGAGCTGGCCGCGGGCTTCCAGCACGTGGCCCATGTTGTTATTGAGGGTGATGCGCTGGAAGGCGACGCGCGCGTCACCGGGCGCACGCGAGGCGGCGCGCTGAAGGATCGTCTGCCCCGAGGCAAAACTGCGTTCGGCATCATCGAGCTTGCCCTGCCGCCAGCCGATCATGCCGATATACGACCACGTATCGGCGTGGGCCAGCTGCCGGTCGATGTCGGCGGGTGCTTCCCCGGCAAGGCGCGAAGTGAGCGCCAGAGATGCCTGGAAGGCCTCCATTGCCAGGGACAGCCGCCCCTGGTCGAGCCGCACGCTGCCGATCTTCGCCAATGCCACGGCACGCTGCGCGAGGGCCTGGTCGTTGACGTCCGCGGTGGGCTGGG
>NZ_DATHFX010000478.1:0-3872 GCF_035317885.1 Pinirhizobacter sp. | reverse complement strand
GCGACGGCGGCGGGTGCTGCCGGCGCCGCGCTGGTCCCATTGCACGACGGTGAAGTATTCCTCCCAGCCGCGCTGGAAGTACCAACTGGTGGGCATCGATACCCAGCCAGGACCGCCGTGGACCATCAGCAGGATGGGGTTGCGCTTGTCGTTGCCGCGGATGCTCACCCACTGGTCGATGCCGCCGATGCGGACCTTCTCGTGTCGCTCGATACCTTGGGGCGTGACGATATGGCGAAGGTCGGCGATGATCTGCACGGCCTCGGCGCGGTTCTTCGGTGACGGGGCGTCTTCTGCGCGCGCGACCGATGCGCCAACACAAAAGCAGATCGATGCCATGGTCAAAAGTAATGCGACTCGCACGGATACCCTCCCAACTGCGGGCCGGCGGCCTGCATGCGCTTGGATAGTAAGCAGGGCGGAATACGTTCGCCAATGAACTTCTGGCATGGGTAGCGTGAGTGGCCACGCATGTCATCTTGTGCCGGCCACGAAAGTGGTGGCGGGCAGCCAGGATCAGAAACCGTACACATAAACGGCCGGGCTTGCGCCCGCCTGGCTGCCCGCCCGAAGGCGGATGGCCTCGACCACCGCAGGAGTGACCTGCGGTGGTCGATTATGTGTATTGGGTTCTGATACCCAATCGTTACCGGCACGCCGGCAACCCATAAATCTTCGCAAACGCGACGAGGCAATTCCATCAGAACTGTCTCAAAGTTATGCAGTAATTTTCAATCCAAGGAAGCTCAGGTTTCGCAGGGGTCAAAGAGCTCGCCTGGACAAGCCTTATCCAGACCGTCAAAATTGTTGATTACCCTGGCGATACCGGAAGGTCGGCACGCTCCAGGTCGCAAGCGGCGTTGGTGAACTCACTTGAGCGTGCGTAAGCGTTTAGCGCGCCGTTGGATCCAGGCATCATGCATATCGGCATCGACTTCGGCACCAGTTACTCGGCCGCCGCGACTTACCGCAATGGCGAACTGGAAATCATCCGTTTCGGCGACTCGGCGCAATTCCGCACGGCGGTATTTTTCCCAGAGGTCGTACCCGACCCCAACGATTTCACGCTAACTCCGGTGCTCGAGGCCGACGTCGAGGCGCAAGTGCGGGACCTGCGAACCCAGCAGCGGCAGTTCGGCGGTGCCGTGCGCAGCGACGATGACCTGCGCCGTGACGCCGTGCGCCTGGTGCGCCGACTGTGGCTGGAAGAACGCGCGCGCAACTCGCCCACGGCTACGCTGGAAAGCTTCCAGCACGCTCTTTTCGGCGACGAGGCCGTGGACGCCTACCTTGAGTACGGCGACGGCAACCTGATCGAGTCACCCAAATCGATGCTGGGCTTCCGCATGGATTCCCAGGTTCGCAGGGTGATCGTGCACATCGCCACGCACATCCTCGAGCACATCCGCCTCACGGCCAGCCGGCAGCTGGGCGAACCGGTACGAAGCGCAGTGATCGGCCGACCGGTGCAGTTCCGTTCGTCGATGGGCGAGCGCGGCTCCGAGCAGGCCGTGGAGCTGCTTCGCGAGGCCGCGGCGGTGGCAGGCTTCGATGAGGTTTCTTTTCTTGAGGAACCCGCCGCGGCGGCCATGCACTATCACAAGAGCCTTGCCACCCGGCAGCGCGCCCTGATCGTGGACATCGGCGGCGGCACCACCGACGTCGCCTTCGCCGAACTCGGCGGTGGCCAGCACCCGGAGATCACCCGCAGCTGGGGCTTGCCCAAGGGCGGCACGGACCTTGACGTGAACCTCTCCGTCCATGCCTTCATGCCGCTCCTGGGCAACAACATCGCCAAGGTGCCCGTGCACCACTTCGTCGAAGCGGCAAGCGTGCATAACCTTCCCAAGCAGCGGGAATTCCGCAGGCAGGATTACCGCTTCGTCGACGAGCCATGGCAGTCGCGCCTGCGCAATCTGCAGAAGCCCGGTGCCACCACGCGGCTGAACCAGGAAGCCGAGCGCACCAAGATCCTGCTGTCGGCCGATGCTGCGCACCACTCCGACCTCGGCTTCCTTGAAGCCGGCCTTGGTGCGGACACCACCCAGCCAGAGCTGATCGAGGCGATCTCGCCCTTCATCAACCGACTCAAGCGCACCCTCGATGACGTTCGCAGTGACCTGGCCAACGCCGACACCGCCGCCAGCGTGTTCCTTACCGGCGGCACCTCGCGTTCGCCCGCGGTGCAGGCTGCGGTGCGCGAGAGCTTCCCCCAGATCAATCTAGTGAAGGGTGATCCATCACTGGGCGTGGTGTCGGGCCTGGCCGTGGCTGCGGCGGAGCTTGATGGAATGCCGCCGTGAGGCTTTCCTTCCTCGATTCTAGGCGACCGCCCGCTTGCACATTAATTGTTATCTGTGTACGTTAACAATAGATAGCAATCGATAGGTAACGAGCCGTGCAGACCCTCACTCTTGAACAACTTCGAACAGCGAGCCTTGCAGGTGGTGTGGAGACAGTGACTCTAACCGCCAAGGGCGCGTCATTCTTTGTACAAGTAGGAACGCGAAACGGTAGCGAGGCTTTACTTGCAAAGGCTCGAAGCACGGAGCCGCGGCGCTTTGGCAATCCGCTGCAGGCTCTCGTACTACTACGAGGGCTTGGTTTGTTTGTCGGTGGGTTCGATGTCGGCGAATGGGATCCGGCTGACAAGGGGACCGCACGAACACGGCCTGACCGCGCCGAAGCCCTTAGGCGCACTCATGCAGCGGCTGAACATGACCGCTGGTTTCGCCAACAAGTCGCTGACGCCTTACTGGACGTAGAGAACTCTTCCATCGAGGCAATTCCCCACGAAGAAGTGCGGAAAAACATGCAGCGTCAGCGTGAGAGGATAAAGGCGCTCATCGCAAGCAAGGAATGATGCATGGAGCTGGTATGGATGCCGCGCGCCGAACAAGCAAGAAACGATTCCATCGAATACGTCCTGGCCGACAACCCGATGGCCGCTTGGGATCAGATGGACGAAATCGATCGTCAATTGCATATTTTAATGCAGCACCCGCACGCGGGACGGCGAGGGCGCGTATCAGGCACGCGCGAGTTCGTCATCACCCGAACGCCTTATATCGCTGTCTACGTTGTGATGTTGCGCGTTAGGCGGATCAACATAGTTGCATTCCTGCACGGCTCACAGGCATGGCCTTGACGGTCGCAAGTTGATCAGCCGAATACCTCATATCGCCGCACAATCCACGCCAACTGGTAGGCGAATGCCAGTACGGCGAATGCCTGGTGATATCGCTCGTTGCGTGTCCGCGTGGCAATGAGTGCCAGTAACACATAGGCTCCGTTGCGCAGGTAATACTCCGTGCCAAGAGATGCCACGAATGTGCTTCCTTTGAGTAGCGAGTCAAATACGTCGACCACGTAGATCGCCGCCACCAGGCCGAAGAACCATCCCCGCCGCGCGTAATAGTGCGATTGATCGTCTGTGGTGCGCCCGTCGCTGAGGCTCGCCGGAAGCACCACGGTGCAGGCCAGGAATACCAGTAGCGCATAAAACACGATGAAGGCGAACACGCCGAACGTCCACGTCGGCAACGCCGACAGGCGCACCTGCCACCACCAGAAGTGGATGATGTACACCAGCATGAAGGCCGCCCACACCATGTGCGGCCAATAGAGCCGGCGCCAGCGGTTGAACTCGATGATGCGCGCGAACTGGGTAAGCATGTGGGCAAGCGCCAGGCCCACGATCATCCCCAACAGCGTGCGTACGTTGGGATAGATATCCAGCGCGCTGATCGATGTATGCATGGGTGGCGCCCCCGGCGGCGTACGCGGCTCGTTGGGGAGTATCTATCAGCGGTCGCCGATGATAAAGCGCGGTATGCGGTTTAGACTGGGCACCTGCAACTCGGTGCTATTGG
>NZ_DATHFX010000477.1:0-14815 GCF_035317885.1 Pinirhizobacter sp. | reverse complement strand
GCACGGCGCGTTCGACGGGCTGACCGTCGAGCGTATAGACCTGGACGGTGGCGCGGGTGATCTCCACCACATCGTCTTCTTCCAGGTACATCATGCGCTTGGTCACCTGGATCAGGGCCTGTGCATCGGAACCGAGCAGGTGTTCACCGATACCCACGCCCACCAATAGCGGGCAACCCCGGCGCGCGCCGACCACGCGATCGGGATGCTTGTCGCTGATCACGGCGATGGCGTAGGCGCCTTCGAGTTCGCGCACGGTGGCGAGTACCGCCTCGCGCAGGTCCATGCCCTGCCCGATGCGTTCGTCGATCAGATGCGCCATCACTTCTGAATCGGTGTCGGAGGTAAACACACGGCCGCGGGCCTTCAGCTGCTCACGTAGCGGCGCGTAATTCTCGATGATGCCGTTGTGTACCAGGCACACGCTGCCGGCCACGTGCGGATGGGCGTTGTGCTCGCTGGGCACGCCATGGGTGGCCCAGCGGGTGTGGGCAATGCCCGTGCCGCCGGGTGTGGGGTCGGCGTCGTAGCGCGCTTCCATTTCACGCACCTTGCCCTTGGCGCGGACGCGGCGCAGGACGCCCTCGTCAATCACGGCCAGGCCCGCGGAATCGTAGCCGCGGTATTCCAGCGCCTTCAAACCCGCGATCAGCAGCGGGGCGACGTCACGCTGGGCGGTCGCGGCAACAATTCCACACATGATGTTCTGTCCTTGGGGCGGATGCCCCGGTTAGTTCACTTTCCGGCGCAGATAGTTCAACAAATCAATTCGTGTAATCAGCCCCAGGAAGCGATCGCCATCCATCACGATCGGCACGTGGCCGCGGTCGAACACCGGCATCAATGATTCGATGGGTGATTTCACATCCAGGATGGTCAGGCTCTCGATCATCGCGGTGGACACCGGGTCGCGGAATCGCGCCTCGTCGACGTGCACGTGCAGCAGCACGTCCGATTCGTCCAGGATGCCGACGATGCGGTCGCCGTCCATCACCGGCAGCTGCGACACGTCGTAGAGCTTCATGCGGTTGTAGGCGGTGATCAGGAGTTCCGACGGCCCCACCACCACGGTATCGCGCTGGGCATAGGGGCGCAGGATCAGGTCGCGCAGGTCGTTGTAGCGCTCGCGCTCCAGGAAGCCGTTGTCGAGCATCCAGTAATCGTTGTACAGCTTCGACAGGTACTTGTTGCCGGTGTCGCACACCAGCGTGACCACGCGCTTGGACTCGGTCTGCTCGCGGCAATACTTCAGCGCGGCCGCAAGCAGGGTGCCGGTGGATGAACCACCCAGGATGCCCTCCTTGGCCAGCAGCTCACGCGCGGCGGTGAAGCTTTCCTTGTCGCTGATCGCGTAGGCCTTGGTCACCTTGGAAAAATCGCTGATGGAAGGGAGGAAATCCTCACCGATGCCTTCGACCAGCCAGCTGCCGGACTTGGTCGAAAGCACGCCCTCGTTGATGTACTGGGCAAGGATGGAACCCACCGGATCGGCCAGGATCAGATCGGTATCGGGTGAGTGTTCCTTCAGGAACGCTGTCAGGCCGCTCATGGTGCCGGACGAACCGCAGCCGAGCACGATGGCGTCAACGCGCCCGTCCATCTGCTCGAGGATCTCCGGGCCCGTGGTCTGCATGTGGGCCAGCGGATTATCGGGGTTGCCGAACTGGTTGATGAAATACGCACCGGGGGTTTCGCGCGCGATGCGCTCGGCCATGTCCTGGTAGTACTCCGGGTGGCCCTTGGCCACGTCCGAACGGGTCAGCACGACCTCCGCGCCCATCGCCTTGAGGTTGAAGATCTTCTCGCGGCTCATCTTGTCCGGCACCACCAGCACCAGGCGATAACCTTTCTGCTGCGCCACCAGCGCCAATCCCAGGCCGGTATTGCCGGCGGTGCCTTCCACCAGGGTATCGCCGGGCTTGATGCGGCCGGTGCGCTCGGCGCCCTCGATCATCGACAGGCCGATGCGGTCCTTGATCGAACCGCCGGGGTTCATGCTTTCCATCTTGAAGAACAGCTCGGCCTTGCCGGTATCAAGGTGTTGCGCGCGCACCATCGGGGTGCGACCGATCAGGTCGAGGACGGTGTCGTAGACGCTCATTGTTGCTCCATTCGCCCCTGCCCACGCGCGGCCCCTGCCTAACGCGCGGCACTCGAGCCGGTAGTGACGCGCCATGATAACCGAGGGTCGTGCACAGCCGTCCTTCGCGCAACAAAACGGGCGCCATAGAGGCGCCCGTCTTAAGGGGTAGAACCTATTGCCGGTGGGGGCTTAGCCCGCTTGCGCGTAGCGACCGTCCCACATCTGCAGCAAGCGTGATTTGGCGTGGAGTTTCTGGCGCTTCATGCCGGTCAAGGTCGCATCGTCGATGGGTAATACGCCGATTTCTGCGTCGTGGACCTTGCTGTCGAGTTTCTGGTGGAGTTGGTAGAGGCGGCGGAATTCAACATCGCTCCTCATGAATGCCTCGACATCGTCACGCTGCTGGTTTTCGAACATGGTCGACTCCTGCATCTGTTGATGCGGCGCACGTGGGCCATGCGGCCGCATCGGTGGGGAAACGTCAACCCGGGGTGCCGGGAACCGGCATGGCGGGAAGCGTTTCCGGATGGTCACCCGAGGGACATTGCGTCCCCCGGAGGACCGAAACTACTCCGCGTGATGAGGTCGTGCAAGCTGCCGTGGAAGGTATTAAACCTTCCTTAATTTCCTTAACTTTCAACATGTTGATAAAAAAGGCCCCGCATACGCAGGGCCTTTTTTTCCAGCAATATCGCGAAGTTGGGACAGAAGTCGCAGTTAGCTCACTGACCGCCTTTTTTCGATGGCGTGGCCGAGCCGCTGTCACCGGCGTCGCGCAAGGCCCGTGCCGCCGCGGTGGCGGCCGCGGCCTGGCGCTTGGCCGCATTGGCGACCTTCGCCTGGGCCTCGGCGAGCTTGCGCGACTGGTCGGCCTCGGTGCGGGCCTGCTCGGCGGCCTGGGCCGAATCCATGCCTTCCTGTTGCAGGCGGGCGTTTTCGGCGGCCACCGCCTGCGCCTGCTGACGCTGGCGGTCGAGTTCGCGGCGCGCGTTCTCCACTTCCAGGCGGCTGGTGTCCAGCAGGATCTGGTCGTGCTCGCGGTCGAGCCTGGCGATGCGGTTCTGCGCGTCCTGCACCTGCGCGGCGGCGCGGGCTACGTCCACCCGGCGCTCGGCGATGTACAGCGCATGGGCCCGCTCCTTGGATTTGAGCCCATACAGGCGGCTGATGGCATCCCGGGCGCGGGCCTGCTCGCCCTGGGCATAGCCGCCGAGGGTGGGGTCGTTGGCCAACTGGTCAAGGCTGTTGGACAGGCGCTGGGCATCGAGGTCGTCCTTGGCGGCGATCGCCAGGGTGGACGCGAAGGCCAGCGCGAGGCCGGCGGCAAGCTTGGTGAAGCGGTTCATCGCTGGCCTCCCTGGCTGTCGTCACCCGCGGGTGGGACGGTGCTTTCGGCCGGTGACGGCAAGGTCATCTCGGTTTCCTGGACATTGCCCGGCGGCGGCGACACCGACTGCTGGGCCTGGTTCTCGGCATCGGCCTGGGCTTGCGACAGCTCGGAGCGAAGCCTGCCGTTTTCCGCGGACTTCGACGAAATCTGCGACCGGGCAGCACCCAGGCGGGCCTTCATGGTGGCAACTTCCGCGTCGGCGCGGGACTCATCGGCCAGCTGGGCGGCCAGGTCGTACTTGCGGCTGGCCATGGCGCTGGAAGCCTGCTGGAACTTGTCCTGGGCAAAACCAAGGTCCACGGGTGCATAATCGGCCGCGCCGGCGTCCCGGGCCGTGCGCAGCTGGCTTTGCGCCTGGTTCATCTGGCTGTCCGGCGGCGGCACGCTGGCGCAGCCATGCAGCAGCGCGACGGCGAGCACCACGGTGGGCAAGCCAAGCAGCCGGAGCCGTTTGCTGCCCGGCTTCGGCGAAAAGATGTGGACCATCACTCGTTCCTTTTACAGTTCTGCACGGTATGGTCGATATTGTGGGCAGGCCTAAACATCGAATGCAACGTAATACGGGGGCAAGGCGTGGATATTGGGTATTTCCTGAAGCTGATGGTAGACAAGGGCGCGTCGGACATGTTCCTGACCACGGGCGCCCCGGTAAACATCAAGGTGGAAGGCAAGCTCTATCCCCTGGGTAATACCGGCCTGCCCAGCGGCATGGTGAAGAAAATCGCCTATTCCCTCATGGACGAAGGCCAGGTCCCCCAGTTCGAGCGCGACCTGGAGCTGAACATGGCCCTGGCCGTGAAGGAAGCCGGCCGTTTCCGCATCAATGTGTTCAAGCAGCGCGGCGAGCTGGGCATGGTCATCCGCGCCATCAAGAATGACATCCCCAGCGTGCACGAGTTGCGACTGCCGGCGATCTTCAGCGACCTGATCATGGAGCCGCGCGGGCTCATCCTGGTCGTGGGCGCTACCGGTTCGGGCAAGTCCACCACGCTTGCGGCCATGCTCGACCACCGCAACCAGAACAGCTCCGGGCATATCCTTACCGTCGAGGATCCCATCGAATACCTGCACCGCCACAAGCGGTCGATCGTGAACCAGCGCGAAGTGGGCCTGGATACCCACAGTTACCACGAGGCGCTGAAGAACGCGATGCGTGAAGCGCCCGATGTGATCATGATCGGCGAAATCCGTGATACCGAAACCATGGAAGCGGCCATTTCCTTCTCGGAAACCGGCCACCTGTGCCTGGCCACGCTGCATTCGAACAATGCGGACCAGACGCTCGAGCGCATCCTGAACTTCTTCCCCGAGGCGGCACACAAGAATGTGCTGATGAACCTGTCCCTCAACCTGCGCGCGGTGATCAGCCAGCGCCTGGTGCTGGGCAAGGACAATCGCCGCCTGCCTGCCACCGAAGTGCTGCTGAACACCCCGTTGATCCGCGACATGATCCGCCGCGGCCAGATCCACGAGGTGAAGGAAGCCATGGACCGCTCGCTGCAGGAAGGCATGCAGACCTTCGACCAATCGCTCTACCGCCTGTACCGCGAGGGCCAGATCGAGCTGGAGGAAGCCCTCAACAAGGCCGATTCCCGCGATGGCCTGGCGCTGAAGATCCGCCTGTCCGAAGGCGCGACAGGCAACGAGTTCGCCTCCAGCGACCCTTACGGCATCGGCGTGTAATCGGGCTGCGCCTCGGGCGCAGCCCTGGCGAATGCTTCCAGTGCGGCGCAGTTCGCGTCGATGCGGGCAATGGTGGGGTAGTGCTCCATCGGCACGTTCCAGCGCCGGGCGTTGTACACCTGCGGCACCAGGCAGGCGTCGGCCATGCCCGGCGTGGCCCCGTGGCAGTAGTGACCGCCCTGGCCGGCCAGCATGGCCTCCAGCGCATCAAAACCGACCGTGATCCAGTGACGTGTCCAGGCCACCCGTTGCTCCTGGCTGGCGCCGAATTGCGTGCCCAGCTCGTTGAGCACCCGCAGGTTGGCCAGCGGATGCATGTCCACGGCCACGGCCTGGGCCAAGGCGCGCACCCGGGCCCGTCCCAGCGGATCGGCAGGCAGCAGGGGCACCTCCGGCCGCGTTTCCTCCAGGTATTCCATGATCGCCAGCGATTGCGTAAGCACCGCCATGCCGTCGATCAGGGTTGGCAGGAGCTCCTGCGGGTTCAACGCCCGGTAGCTTGGCGCGTGGTGCTCGCCCCCATTGGCCACCAGGTGCACCGTGCGCGTCTGGTAGGCGATGCCCTTGAGGTTCAGGGCGATGCGCACGCGATAGGCCGCAGAGGACCGCCAATAGCTGTACAGGATAGGTGAAGGGTTCATGGACATTTGCGTTGGGGTCGGCGGGTCCAGACAATAGCGGTTTTCCCCGACCGCTGGAGCTTGGCAATGTCCGTCACCCGCATGAGCGACCTCGACCTCCACGGCAAGCGGGTACTGATCCGCGAAGACCTCAACGTCCCGGTGAAGGACGGCAAGATCACTTCCACCCAGCGCCTGGATGCTTCCCTTCCCACCATCCGCGCCGCGAAGGACGCCGGTGCCCGCGTGATGGTGCTCTCGCACCTGGGCCGGCCCAAGGAAGGCGAGTTCGACCCCGAATCGTCGCTCGCCCCCGTGGCCGAGTGGCTCGGCAGCCAACTGGGTGGGAAGGTAAGGCTGGTGCGCGACTACCTCGACGGCGTGGACGTGGCCGAAGGCGAGGTGGTGGTGCTGGAGAACTGCCGCATGAACGTGGGCGAAGGCGCCGACGACGAAGCGCTGTCGCGCAAATATGCGGCGCTGTGCGATGTGTTCGTGATGGATGCCTTCGGCACCGCGCACCGTGCCCAGGCCTCCACCCATGGCGTGATCCGCTTCGCCCCGGTGGCTGCCGCAGGCCCGTTGCTGTCGGCCGAGCTCGACGCCCTGGGCAAGGCGCTGGAGGCCCCTGCCCGGCCGCTGCTGGCGATCGTGGCAGGTTCGAAGGTATCCACCAAGCTCACCCTGCTGGAGAACCTTGCAGGCAAGATCGACCAGCTGATCGTCGGTGGCGGCATCGCCAATACCTTCATTGCCGCCGCCGGCCACAAGGTGGGCAAGTCGCTGTACGAGGCGAACCTCCTGGATGCGGCGAAGAAGGTGATGAGCGACGCCAAGGCCCGCGGCGCTGACGTTCCCATTCCCACCGATGTGGTGGTGGCCGACAAGTTCTCCGCCGATGCCACGCCACGCGTGAAGGGCGTGGACCAGGTGGACGATGACGAACTGATCCTGGACATCGGGCCTGAAACCGCCGCGAGCTATGCGCAGTTGATCGCCAAGGCCGGCACGGTGGTGTGGAACGGCCCGGTGGGCGTGTTCGAATTCGACGCCTTCGGCAAAGGCACCGAAACGCTGGCCCGGGCCATTGCCTCGTCGAAGGCGTTCTCCATCGCCGGCGGCGGCGACACGCTGGCGGCCGTGGAGAAATACGGCATCGAAAAGGATGTTTCCTACATTTCCACCGGCGGCGGCGCCTTCCTTGAATTCCTCGAAGGCAAGGAGCTGCCCGCCGTGGCGGCACTGAAGGCCCGGGCCGGCAAGTGACGCTTTGCCTGTTCGACCTCGACGGCACGTTGATCGATTCGGAGCCCGGCATCTTCGGTGGCATCCGCTACGCGCTGGGCGAGCTCCATACCGCTGTGCCCGACGAGCGCGCACTGCGGGCCTGGATCGGGCCGCCACTTCGCCAGAACTTCGGCGCCCTGCTCGATGCCGAACGCGTCGATCAGGCGGTGAAGCACTACCACGTGTACTTCTCCGAACACGGATGGAAACAGCGGCGCGTGTACGAAGGTATCCCCGAGGCGCTGGCCGCCATCCATGCCCGGGGTGACCGCCTGGCCGTGGTCACCAGCAAGATCCGCAACCACGCCGAGCGCATCATCGCCGACCTCCCCTTCGGGCATCTCTTCGAGCGGGTTTATGCGCCTGGCCCGGAAAGCGCGCACAGCCAGAAGGCCAGCATGATCGCAGCGGCGATCGAGGATTTCGCCAGCCCGCGCGAATCGACGGTGATGGTCGGCGACCGCAGCTTCGACATCGAAGGTGCGGTGGCCAACCACATCGCAAGCGTAGGCGTGCTGTGGGGGTTCGGCGATGAGGCGGAACTGACGCAGGCGGGCGCTGCGAAGCTTGCTTACAAGCCCTCGGAACTACCGGAACTTACCTGACGCGATTGTGCCGAGAACGTTGGGGTCAGAGTAATTACTCTGACCCCGGCAACGGCGTCGCCATCGTCATCAGCCGACCAGCTTCTTCACCCTTTCCACCACGTTGGTCACGGTGAAGCCGAAGTGCTCGAACAGCTGGTTGGCGGGGGCCGACAGGCCGAAGGTGGTCATGCCGATCACGTCGCCGTCCAGGCCCACGTACTTGCGCCAGTAATCGACCACGCCTGCCTCGATCGCCAGGCGCGCGCGGCACCAGGCCGGCAGCACGCCTTCGCGGTATTCGGTGGTCTGCTCGTCGAACACTTCCGTGCAGGGGATCGACACCACGCGCACCGGGATGCCGTGGTTGGCGAGCTCCGCCGCGGCGTCGGTGGCGAGGCCCACTTCCGAACCCGTGGCGATGATGATGGCCTTGAACTGGCCATCGGCGGGATCGGAGAGGATGTAGCCGCCGCGCTGGATCTGCGCCAACGTGGTTTCGTCGCGGTGCTGGTGCTTCAAGTTCTGGCGCGAGAACACCAGGCACGAAGGGCCGTGGCTGCGTTCGACGGCCATCTTCCAGGCCACCGCGGTTTCCACCGTGTCGCAGGGGCGCCACAGGTTGTTGTTGGGGATCAGGCGCAGGGTGGCCATGTGTTCGATGGGCTGGTGCGTCGGGCCGTCCTCGCCCAGGCCGATCGAATCATGCGTGTACACGTGGATCGAATGGGCGGGAATCAGGCACGACATGCGTACCGCATTGCGTGCGTAATCGGAGAACACCAGGAACGTGGCGTCGTAGGGGATGAAGCCGCCATGCAGCGCCAGGCCATTGCCGATGGCCGTCATGCCGAACTCGCGCACGCCGTAGTGGATGTAGTTGGCATCCGGGCTCTGCTGGGTGACCGGCTTCGAACCCTTCCAGATGGTCAGGTTCGACGGTGCCAGATCGGCCGAGCCGCCGATCAGTTCCGGCAGCAGCGGACCGAAGGCATCGAGCGTGTTCTGCGACGCCTTGCGCGAGGCGATGGTTGCGCCTTCGGCCTGCACCTTGCGCACGAAGGCCATCGAATGTTCCGACCAGTTGGCCGGCAGCGTGCCGCTGATGCGGCGCTTGAGTTCGTCGGCCAGTTCAGGAAATGCCTTGGCATAGGCGTTGAACGCTTCGTTCCATTCGGCTTCGCGCCTGGCACCGGCTTCGCGCGCGTCGTAGGCGGCATAGATTTCGGCAGGCACTTCGAACGGCGGGTAGTTCCAGCCCAGCTGCTTGCGCGCCGCGGCCACTTCGTCCTTGCCCAGCGCCGCACCGTGGCTGGATTCCTTGCCTTCCTTGTTGGGGGAGCCGAAGCCGATGATGGTGCGGCAGATGATCAACGTGGGCTTGTCGCCCTGCGCGGTGGCCTTGGTCAGTGCCTTCTTGACCGCATCGGCGTCGTGGCCGTCGACATCGGCGATGACGTTCCAGCCATAGGCCTTGAAACGCGCGGCTGTGTCGTCGGTGAACCAGTCATGCACTTCGCCGTCGATGGAGATGCCATTGTCGTCGTAGATGGCGATGAGCTTGCCCAGCTTCAACGTGCCGGCCAGCGAGGCCACTTCGTGCGACACGCCTTCCATCATGCAGCCATCGCCCATGAACACATAGGTGTGGTGATCGATGATGGCGTGGCCGGGCTTGTTGAAGCGCGTGGCCAGCACCTGCTCGGCCAATGCGAAACCCACGGCATTGGCCAGGCCCTGGCCCAATGGGCCGGTGGTGGTCTCAACACCCGGGGTTTCGGAATATTCCGGATGACCCGCTGTGCGCGAGTGCAACTGGCGGAAGTTCTTCAGCTCGTGGATCGGCAGGTCGTAGCCGGCCAGGTGCAGCAGCGAATATTGCAGCATCGAACCGTGGCCGTTGGACAACAGGAAGCGATCGCGGTTGAACCACTTCGGGTGCGACGGGTTGTGGCGGAGGAAATCGTTCCACAGCACTTCAGCGATATCGGCCATGCCCATGGGCATGCCAGGGTGGCCGGAATTGGCCGCCTCGACGGCGTCCATCGACAATGCACGGACGGCGTTGGCAAGCTCGCGGCGGGTTGTCATGGCTGTGGTCTCCAAACGGGCGATGGTAAAGCGCTTATTGTCGCCGATCGGCGTGACGAAGTCGCATCCGAACGGCGGCGCGATATACCCATGGATCGACTTGCGTCCATGCAGCGTCCGTTCGACGCACCGGTGTGCCAAGGCGCCTGGAACTTAACTTCGCCTTAATCTTCCAGGCCGGCGTATGCGAACTCTTCAGCTACGTTCTTTTCTAATGGCCATCGTTCCAGAGGCATGTGGACACGGTTTCGCATCGCTCCCCACGATGCGCGGCCATTTTTCAAGAAGTACGGAGATTTCCCTTTACTTACGAAGAAAAACAATTCGGACCGGATCACGACCCCACCGTGTAACCGGAACACCGCGCCTGGCGCAACGCTAAAAACCCCCGCTTGATTTCCCATGCAACGCAGGACAGGCCTTGTGTCTGACCTGCGCCAGGGAAGGCTTTTCCACGACATGCCGATTAACCAATTCTTAATGAAAAGTCGGCGTGATGTGGAATTCGAAATGGCAGGAGCCATCTAACCGGAGCGACATCGCCACAGAGCGATACGCCCGGCCCGAGACGCGAACCCCCGCGCCCCGGGAACTATCTGGAGACATGTCCCCCATGAAAAAGAATCTACTGGCCCTTGGCCTCGCGTCCCTCGGTTTCGCCGCCCTTCCGGCCCTCGCCCAGGACAGCGCCGCACCCAGCGGCAACTACATGCCCAACCAGGCCGTCGGCAGCGGCAACTGGTTCGTCGGCGCCAATGTCGGCCGCACCAACGGCACCAATGAAGGTGGCTTTGGCAGCGACAAGAGCGGCTTCAATTTCTTCAAGGGCGACCAGGATCGCCGCACCGGTTACGGCGCGCTCGGCGGCTATCGCTGGAAGGTCGGCAACGACCTGGGCCTGGGTGCGGAACTGGGTTACACCGACCTTGGCAACTACCGCGTCCGCAATGTGTTCAACAGCAATGACGTCAACCAGACCAGCAAGACCAACGCGCTGCGTGGCTGGATGGCCGGCGTGAACGGCAAGCTCAACCTGGTGCCGGGCTGGTATATCTCCGCGCACGGCGGCTTCTTCTACGCCAACAATAACCGCCAGAGCTTCGAGCAGGGCGCCGATCCGTCGGTGGGCTTCACCTCCGACAGCCGCGCGCACCGCGGTAGCTGGTACGGCGGCGTCGGTACCGGTTGGGACATCAACGATCACTTCAGCGCTGGCGTGTCATACGACTACTTCAACGCCAATGCCGGCAAGCTACGCAACGTTGTAACTGGCGACACTGCCTCGGACTACAAGCGCTCCACCGGCATCGTCTCGCTGGCTGGCGAATACCGCTTCTGATCCGCTCCACGGCCGCGACATGACGTCGCGGCCGTTTTTCTTTTTTGTCTTCATTTGTGGAGAACTCCATGCGCAAGATCCTCCTCGTCGCCGCCATCGCGGCCGCAGGCACCGTGGCCGCACCTGCCTTTGCCCAGAGCACCCACAACGACGGCTGGTTCGTCAATGGCGCGGTGGGCCAGTCCCAACTCGACCACGGCCGCTACGATGGCCACGACACCGCCTATACCGGCAACATCGGCTACCGCTGGGCGTTGAACCCGCAGTTCGCCTGGGGCGTGGAGGCCGGCTATAACGACCTGGGCAACATCCACGCGAAGAACATCTTCAACGACAATAATGTGGTCGACAGCCGCAAGAGCCAGTTGCATGGCTGGACGGCAGGCCTGAACGGGCGCTTCAACGTCGCACCGCAGTGGTACATCTCCGCGCGCGGCGGCATCTATGGCTGGAAGGGCCACGGCACCAGCAACGATGAGAACCCGGTGAGCCAGGGCCTGGACAAGACCAGCTGGTACGCCGGTGCCGGCGTCGGCTACGACTTCAGCAACAATGTCAGCCTGGGCATCAACTACGACTACTACAACGCGAAGAAGGACCACGTGGACCTGAGCAGCAACGTGGTGTCGGTGCAGGCTGAGTACCGCTTCTGAACGGTTGATGCTTGACGAGTTCGAGGGCCACGGACTGGCCCTTTACTTTGCGCGATGGCGCCCGCTAAGGAGCACCGTACTCATTAGCGCGTAGCGCGGGCCGTGGGTGTTGGTGGCCGAGGTCCTGGCGGCCGTCAATGCCCTGGACATCGAGACCATGCCCTGCTCATCCGGCGCAATGTCGATAGGCAACACGTCCGCAACGCTTCCATCGGGCTTGAACACCAGCATGAAGTCGGCGATCGCAGCCTGCGGCGACAAGCTATTGGCTGGCATCTCCAGCCGCGCTCCATCGAACTTCGGTTGCTGCGAGCGATACAACGCGTCGCGGATCGAGCCTTCCTGGATCTGCGCGTCGTGCGCGGTGATATAGGTCTGCACGTCGGGGAGAATCTTCTCCAGGTCGTCGCCCAGACGCGGCTGGATGCGCTTGATCAATTCGACGGCGAAGTCACGTTCGGCTTGCGCGTGTCCGCCGCGATCACTTACATAGTGCGCGTAGATCTGCGCCCAGTTCATCGCCTCGCGGTAGTTGCGTTGCTCGAAAGCAACCTGGGCCATCTTCCCCATCGCCGGCACGCTGCCCCGCGTGGCGGCGTTGCCCAGGTAGAGCGCGGCCCTGGCAAGGTCAGGATGGGCGAATAAGCCGCCTGAGTGGTGCCCGCTATGGTAAATGGACCCGAGCATGTAGAGGTCCATGCCACCGAGTTCCCCGGCGTTGGCCTCGACTTGCGCCAGTGCCTGCTGACGCTTTGCCAGCGGTTGCGCGTGGTCGACGATGGCAGCCCAGGCGGCTTCCGTCAGCGGCGTGGAATGGTCGGCCGCCTGCACCCCACCGATCAATCCAAGCCCCAGCACAAAGCCGACGGCGCGCGCGGCGCGTCCCATGCGATCGTCCATCCTTTCGCTCCCTTTACCGCGTCCGGTAGCGGCCGTTGTCCAGAACCATGGTCATCATCGCGTAGCGCGGCGCGGCGTCAGTCGTCTGGGCAGCATGGGCCTTGGTCAGGACGTGCCCCATCGACTCGAGCATGGCCTGCTCAGGCGCGATATCGATCGGCAAGGCCCGGTCCACCGTGCCGTCGGGCCGCAGCACCACCAGGAAATCCGCGATACACGACAACGGCGGCAAGGTTTGCCCGGGCGTGGTCAGGTAGGCGTTGTCCAGCCGCACCTGCGCCGCGCGGAACATCGCGTCCTCCTGGGCGCCGGCGCGGATCTGTGCATCATGGGCCGCGATATAGGCATCGACATCGCGCATCACGTCATCGGTGTTGTTGCCGAAATGCAAACTGATGCGCTTGACCAGTTCCGCGGCGTAGCCGTGTGAGGCATCTTTCTTGGGCGCTTCGGCTAATATGTAGTGGCCATAAATCTGTGCCCAGTTCATCGCCTCGCGATATTCGTGACTGGCGAGCTTGAGCTCGGCCATCTTGGCCATGGCAGGGATGCTTCCGCGCGTGGCAGCGTTGCCGAAATAGAGCGAGGCTTTGATGGGATCAACCTGATCGAGCAGGCCACCAGAGTGCCGGCCGCTGTGGTAGATCGAACCCAACACGTAAAGATCGGCCGGGCCGAGGTCACCCGCGTCGTCTTCGAGTGCCGCAAGCGCCTTGCGTCGCTGCTCCAGCGGAACGTCGTGATCGACGATGGTGGCCCAGGCTGCTTCGTGCGGCGGCTTGGTGGCCGTATTGGGCGCGGACTGCGCGTTGCACACCGCTGCCACACCCATGGCTACCGAAAACACGATGGCGCGCGCGGCGCGCCCGATGCAATCGCTCATCCCCTGCCTCCTGGTCTCGCTGGCGGTAATGTACGCCACTACTGACGCCGACGCCTTCCGCAGTGCGGCATGACACGACGAGGGACGACGACGGACGGCGGCAAGCGTCGGAAAGTAAGGCGACGTTTGCCTACAGGCGCCGAAGATGCAGCTGCGTAAAGTTTTGGCATGCGCCATTCTTCGTGCAGGTCTGCTTCCCTCGTCATTCTCGCAGGCCTTCTAGGCGTGCTGTACGCAACTACGGCAAGGTCGGCCTCTGCCGATTCTCGGCGTTTTTATGCCTCGGCGCTGGCCGACGATCCCGTTTTGGCCAGGACTCAGGCGCTGACTCTACAAGCGGCTGAAGAGGCTACGCAGGCGATGGCGCCACTGCTGCCGCAAGCAACCCTGCACAGTGAGCGTGGACGTCAGCGCAACGGCCAATGGGTGACTTGGACCGAGTTCCGGATCACACAATCGCTGGTCAATCGAAAGGCGATGTCGAACCTGGCTGCCGCGAGGGCAACGGCGCGGGCCGTCGCGACCGATGGCGAGGCCGCCCGACAGGATCTGCTCCTTCGCGCCGCATCGGCGTGGACCCTCGTCGACGTGCGCCTCCAGGAACGCCAGTTCGCCATCGCCGATCGTGATGCCCTCGCCTTCCAGGCAGAACGAGCGCGCGCGCGGCGTGATGTCGGACTCGCGCCCGGCATCGATGCCATCGAGGCCCAGGCACAACACGAGTCGGCCGTCTCGCGGGTCCATGCTTCAGGTGTGGCGCTGGACGACGCGCAGGAGGCGCTGACGCAAATAGCACAGCAATGGCGTGGGCGCTCTTGGTTTGGCCCCATCCGGCCACAGCCACCCCCTGCCGTCACCCTGACTCCGAACGAATCGCCTGCCGTCACCGCGGCCCGCCACCGCCTGGAAGCAGCCGACCAGCGACGATATGTCGAACGCGCCTCCCGATGGCCGGTCGTTGACCTTCAACTACGCTATGGACGTTCGACTGGTCGGGCGGACGCGCCCCCGCCTTTCGGTCGTCGACCAGGATGGGCGCTGGGCCTGCAATTGACCGTACCGCTCATCGGCCGTGCCGCCACATCGGCCAACGTGCGTCGGGCCAACGCCGACTGGGATGTCGCCAAGGCCGAACTCGATATTGCCTTGCGCGATGCCACGCGCACGACCCGTCGGCTCGAAGCAACCGTCCTTGCGAATGAATCCATCACGCACGCCCGTGAATCGGCGGAAGTCGCCGCGCGTGCCGCCGTCGCGGCGACCAGCGCCGGTCTCGACACGGGAACTCGCACGACAGTCGAC
>NZ_DATHFX010000476.1:0-2674 GCF_035317885.1 Pinirhizobacter sp. | reverse complement strand
CTGCTGGCCGAACCGGGTGTAGAGCTTGTGAAGGTGCGCCCCGGCGACGGCCGCCGGGCCATGCATGGTGCACTGGACAGCCGGAAGTTCCACGGCTACGGCGTGGCGATCGAGGCCGGCCGACTGGGCCAGGTGGGCAAGGAACTGGAACAACTCGGGCGCGTGATGGCGGCAGCCAGCCCATCGCAGGGCACGCACGTACGGCTGGCCATTGTGTTCGATGCGGTAGAGCGCGCCTGCAGGGTGCATCCGTTGTAGTGGCACGACCGTTCTGTCCGACGCCGTGCGGGGTATGATCCCCCGCCGGAGGAGAACACCGTGGAACCCAGCGCAAGCGCCCTATCGTTGATCCTGGATAGCGCCGTGGACACGGCGATCATCGCGCTGGACACGCACGGGCTGGTGCGCCTTTGGAGTGCGGGCGCCCGAAAGCTCCTGGGCTGGACCGCCGTTGAGATGACCGGCCAGTCGCTCGAACGCATTTTTCCCGAGGACGCCCAGCCTCGCGAACGCCTTGCCGAGGAAATGCACGACGCCAGGACCCGCGGGCGTGGCGGTCATGAAGGCTGGCGCGTGCGCAAGGATGGTTTGCGCTTCTGGGCAGTTGGCGAAATGACGCCCGTCGCCGGGGTCGGTGCCGGGGACATTGCCTTCGTCAAGGTGCTGCGCGACCGCACCCAGCAGATGCTCGCCGAACAAGCCCTGGAGAGCGAGCGCCGCGTGCTGGCGGTACTGAACCGCGCCAGTACCGCGCTGGCACGCGAGACCAGCGTCGACGCACTGGTGCAGGCGGTGATCGACGCCGGCGTGGAGCTCACCGGTGCGCGTTTCGGCGCCTTCATCTACAACGCGCTCGATGGGCAGAACGGCAACTACCCGCTGCATGCCCTGTCGGGTGTATCCCCGGAGATGTTCGCCAGGTTCCCGATGATGCGGAATATCGAGGTGTTCGCGTCCACGCCGGAAGGCGCAGGTATCGTGCGCTCGGGCAACATCAAGGTGGACGCCCGCTACAGCCAGGGCATGTCCGACCAGGCCGCGCCCACGCGCCCGTTCGATGTCACCAGTTACCTGGCCGTGCCGGTGGTGGCGCGCGGCGGCCACGTGCGGGGCGGCCTGTTCTTCGGTCATCCGGATGCCGACGTGTTCACCGACCGCGCCGAGCACTCGGTGATGGCGCTGGCAGCCGAGGCTGCGATCGCCATCGACAACGCCCGCCTGTTCGAGGAAACCCAGCGCCTGAATGCGACGCTGGAACAACAAGTGGCCGAACGCACCGAGCAGTTGCACCTGCAGGAAGATGCCCTGCGCCAGGCGCAGAAGATGGAGGCCGTCGGCCAGCTCACCGGTGGCATTGCGCACGACTTCAACAACCTCCTGCAGGGCATCGTGGGAAGCCTCGACCTGATCGCCGCGCGGATCGAGCAAGGCCGCACCAACGATCTTTCCCGTTTCATCACCGGCGCCATGAGCTCGGCCAATCGTGCCTCGGCGCTCACCCATCGCCTGCTGGCGTTCTCACGCCGGCAACCGCTCGATCCGAAGCCGGTACGGGTGAACCCGCTGGTGATGTCGATGGAGGACCTGCTGCGGCGCACGCTGGGCGAGCACATCACCGTCCACCTTGACCTGGACACTGGGCTGTGGCTCACCCTGTGCGATGAAAACCAGCTGGAAAGCGCCATCCTTAACCTGGTGATCAACGCCCGCGATGCCATGCCCGATGGTGGCGAGCTCACCATCACCACCAGGAACTCCAGTCTCGTCGCAAGCGCGTTAAGCCACGACGTGCCTTCGGGCGACTTCGTCTGCATCACTGTCACCGATACGGGCGTGGGCATGTCGCCGGCCACCATCGACCGCGCCTTCGAGCCGTTCTACACCACCAAGCCGATGGGCCAGGGCACGGGCCTTGGGCTATCGATGATCTACGGTTTCGTGCGGCAGTCCGAAGGCGTGGCGCGCATCGTGAGCGAACTGGGCCAGGGCAGCACCATCCGCCTATACCTGCCGCGCCACCATGCCGAGGCCCCCATCGTCGAAAGTCCCGCGACTGCCGGGCTGAAGCACCATGGCGACAGCGAGAAAGTCGTACTGGTGGTGGAAGACGAGCCGGTGGTACGGAACCTGGTGGTGGAAGTCCTGGATGAACTGGGTTACACCACGCTCGAAGCCGGCGACGGCCAGGCGGGCCTCGACCTGCTGCAATCGCACCAGCGCATCGACCTTTTGATCACCGACATCGGCTTGCCCCTGATCAACGGCCGCCAGATGGCGGACGCGGCGATAG
The DNA here is from genome assembly GCF_035317885.1 of Pinirhizobacter sp. GTDB lineage: Bacteria > Pseudomonadota > Gammaproteobacteria > Xanthomonadales > Rhodanobacteraceae > Pinirhizobacter. Next base: position 384 of record NZ_DATHFX010000476.1, on the reverse strand, counting down.
CCACCCGCGCGAACCTCAAAGTGCTGTTCATGACCGGCTACGCCGAGAACGCCGCCGCACCGGGGGGGTTCCTCGGGCCGAACATGCAGATGATCACCAAGCCGTTCGCCTTCGAACGCCTCGCCTCGCGCGTGCGCCAGATGCTGGCCGACTGAACAAAGCGGTCAGGACCAAAGGGGTCAGAGTTTTACTCTGACCCCCACCCTCTGACCCCCACGTCCCAACTCCCGCGGCGCAGCTTCAGGCACCCGCCTTCTTGCGCGCGCGGCCCCGGTGCTTCTTAAGGTTCGCGTGGGAATCGCCGATCATCGCCTGCATCGCGTTGCGCGCTACTTCTGGCTGCTTGCGGGCAATCGCCTCCAGCACCTGCTGGTGGTGCGGCAA
>NZ_DATHFX010000475.1:0-7020 GCF_035317885.1 Pinirhizobacter sp. | reverse complement strand
CCTTCCTGGTTGGCACGCTGCGCCGCCGTCGGGTAGCGCGGGTTGACGCGGCGCGTAAGTACCGCGTCGGTGATCTTGACGTCGTCGCTGGGCGTGGCGCGTGCGGCCGCTGCCGCTGCCACGTTGCCCGCAGCGGTACCCGCAGCCGTCGTTGCGCGCGGTGCCACGGTCTTGGCCTGGGTGGCGGCGACCGCCTGCTGGCGCGCGGTTTCGGCGGCAGCCTGCTGCTCGGACAGGGCGCGGGCCGCGGCTTCCTTCTGTTGCTGTTGGGCCAGCGCCGCCTGGCGCTGCTGGTCCAGCTGCTGCTGCTGTTCGCGATCGAGCGTCTTGCGCTGCGCATCGAGCTTGGAGCGCAGGATGGTGAGCGTGTAGTTTTCCGGATCCGCCTTGGCCAGCAGGTCGATCTCGCGCTGGGCCTCGGCGAAGTCGCGCTGGTTGATCGCCGATTCGGCGGAACTGGAAGCAAAGGTGAAGGTCTCGCGCAGCGCGTCGGCGGCCACCGCATTACCGGGCTGGCGCTCGAGCGCTTTCAGGTAGAACTCGTAGGCGTTGTTGCCGGCCGGGGCCACCAGGCGGCGATCGTTCATCGCCTTGCGGGCCTCGGAGAGAAGCTGGTCGACGCTCAGGCGGTCCACGTCAGTGGGTGCGGCAACGCTCGTGGCGTGTGTGGGGGCCTGGCCGACGGTGGGCGTGCCGTTGATCTGCTCGACGGCGGCCTTGTTGGGCAGGTACACCAGGAAGTAAGCGGCAACGGCGAGGGCGAAGAACACCGCGACCACGGCGATGAGCATCTGGCTGGTCGAACCGCGGACCAGGCGTGGTGCGAAAACCGGACGACGCTTGTGCATGTGCTCTCACCACCGACTTAAAGTATGGATGGAACTGGAAGGTCGATGCCGGCAAGGGCGCGGGGATATATCCATACAGGCCACGTGCCATGGTGCGCCAGGCATCCATCGCAACGCACGACCTGGCTTGTCCCCTGTAAAGCCCCCTGTGGCTCTCCCCCGCGGCGCACCCGAGGCACGTCACGGACGCGTGAAGTAAACCGTAAAAACCGCTCCACGGCAAACCATCGGCCGGTACGGCCATAACTTTAGCGCCGTACAAACGAAGCGCCCCGGCTTTGGGGCCGGGGCGAAGGGCTTCGAAGTACCCTCCCCGCGCTGGGCGTCGCGGGGAGGGAAAATTCGATCAATACGACTTCTAGTTATTTGGGTACCGCTTATTACTTCTTGGCAGTGCGGGTAGCGCGAGCCACCTTGGCAGCGGCCGTCTTCTTCACGGCAGCCTTGCGCGGAGCCTTCTTGGCAGCTTTCTTGGCAGGGGCCCTCTTTACAGCCTTCTTCACAGCCTTCTTTGCAGCAGACTTGCGGACGGCCTTCTTGGCGGCCGGACGCTTGGTTGCAGCCTTCTTGGCCGCCGGACGCTTGGTTGCGGCCTTCTTGGCAGCGGTCTTGCGGACGGCCTTCTTGGCCGCGCTCTTCCTGGCAGTTTTCTTTGCAGTTTTCTTGGTAGTAGCCATGGTTCTCTTCAGCTCCTCATCGGTTGGCAGTGGTTGCCCAGTAAAAGCATGGAGGAACGCTTCGACGAGCAAGTCGCTATTCGTCGCGTGCCTCAAATTGTTCACTTGTCGGCGAGTGCGTTCGTCGGAGAGCAGTCGCAACACGTGGAGTGGAATCGATACCGTGATCTTCCGGACCGCACCCGCTTTGGCACCGTGTTCGACGTACGCTGCGACGAATTTTCCTGTACCCATATCACCCGTTCCCCGTCAATTGTTGCAGAAGCTATTCCTGTCCATACCCGGTGTCAATCAATTTTGGCCATGAAATGAAGGCGTTGCGATCACCCCCTGGAGGGTCACCGGGTACCCTGCGAAGGGGTCCGGTGGTGTTTTTGCCACACTATCGAAAGACGTATGGAAGTCCAAACAAAAATTGCCTTGTTGTTGCTTTATGACACGAAAACCCCTTTATTCAAGCGATTTTCGTGACGACGGCGATTTGCCCGACGCATTCGATCGCGTGGCGCGCAGCATCATCGGCGCATGTCGCCGAACGTCCGCGAACACCGCTCCAGGGCGATGAACGGTAGTCAACCGGGGCGTAAAAATAAATTTCCAGAAAGGCCCTCGAGGCACCCCGTGGACACCCCGCGAGGGTGATCGACGACACCTGGATGGGTTCATGCGCGCCGGCCGGGCGATGCCCTGGCCATCACTTCGCGTCACACATTCGACACCGAAAGCGAACACGACGGCGACCATCCACCCCGCGCAAAATATTCCGCGCGCGGCGTGGATGGCGCGATGGATTCAGTCGTCGTTCTCGACGAGCTCGCCGTACGCGTCGGCGTCGAGGAGGTCTTCCAGTTCGTCGCGGTTTTCCACCTTGACGCGGAAGATCCAACCCTCGCCGTAGGCGTCTTCATTGATCGTCTCGGGCTTGTCGGAGAGCGCCTCGTTGACCTCGACGATTTCTCCGGACACCGGGGAATAGATGTCGGAGGCGGCCTTGACCGACTCCACCACCGCGGTGCCGTGGCCGGCCTGCACGGTGGCGCCGACTTCCGGTAACTCGACGTAGACCAGGTCGCCCAGCTGGGCCTGCGCGTGGTCGGAGATGCCCACGCGCACGGTGCCGTCGTCTTCGACGCGGGCCCATTCGTGGGATTTGAGGAACTTCAGGTCGCCTGGGATCTCGCTCATGGGGTGCTCCTGGGGGTGTTAAGACGGGCCGGATTGTAACCGGCTCCATGCTGGATCAGATGACGATGCCGTCCTGCGGCTTGCCGTCGCGGACGAAGGGATATTTGACGATGCGCACGGGCACTTCGCGGCCGCGGATGTCCACGCGCACGTCACCGGGTTCGCCCACCGGGATGCGGGCGAAGGCCACCGCGCGATTGAGGGTGGGGGAAAAACTGCCCGAGAGGATCTCGCCCTCACCGGCGGCGCTGAGCACCTTCTGGCCGTGGCGCAGCACGCCCTTGTCGTCCAGTACCAGGCCCACCATGGTGCGCGGCACGCCTGCGTTCTTCTGTGCCTCGAGGGCGGCGCGGCCGATGAAGTCACGGCCCTCGTCGAGCGACACCGTCCAACCGAGGTTGGCCTCCCACGGCGTGACGTCTTCGTCCATGTCCTGGCCGTAGAGGTTCATGCCGGCCTCCAGGCGAAGGGTGTCACGGGCACCCAGGCCCGCGGGCGTGACGCCGGCTTCGGCAAGCGCCTTCCACCATTGCACCGCGCGGGTATCGGGCACGATGATCTCGAAGCCTTCCTCGCCGGTGTAGCCGGTGCGAGCCACGAACAGCGGGATACCGTCGGGGCCCTCGACCTCGGCGGCGACGAACTTGCCGAGCTTGGCAACCTTCACACGGCTGTCATCGGGCAGCAGCCCCAGCACGATATCGCGGGCGGTCGGGCCCTGCACGGCGATCATGGCGAATTCCGGGCGCTCGCGCACGGCCACGCCGAAGGCCGCGGCCTGACGTTCGATCCAGGCCAGGTCCTTGTCGCGGGTAGAGGCATTCACCACCAGGCGGAAGAAATCCTCGCGCAGGAAATAGGCGATGAGATCGTCGATCACCCCGCCGCGCTCGTTGAGCATGCACGAGTAGAGCGCCTTGCCGGGCTTGGTCAGCTTGTCGATGCTGTTGGCCAGCAGATGCCGCAGGAACGCCCGGGTGCGCTCGCCAGTGAGATCCACCACCGTCATGTGCGACACGTCGAACATGCCGGCGGCCTGGCGCACAGCGTGGTGTTCTTCGATCTGCGAACCGTAGGCAATGGGCATGTCCCAGCCACCGAAATCCACCATGCGGGCACCGAGCTCGCGATGGGTGGCGTTGAGGACGGTTTTCTGGGTCATCGACTTGGGCTCGATTGCATGGGGAAGCGGTCATTATCCTTCGAATCTTGCTAGCCTTCCACGCATGGCAACCGAGGGGACACCAGGCACGGCCAGCATCGACGCTTCGTCGGGCGCGGGCCGCCTTGTGGTTGCAGGCGACTGGACCCTGCCCTATTACGCCTCGCTGCACGCGCACATGCGCATCTGTTGCAACCAGGTAAGCGACCATACCGCCGTGGACTTCACCGGCCTGGGCGCCCTGGATACGGCCGGCGCCTCGCTGCTGGCGGACCTGCTGGGCCCCGCACGGGTCGCGCGCCTGGCCGCAGGCACCGGCCTGCCCGCCGAGCGCGCAGCGCTGCTGCAGACCGTCGGCAATGCCCTGGCCGCCTACTGCAAACCGGCACGGCCGCGACGGTCGAAGGGGCTGGAGGATTTCCTCGCCCGCATCGGCGTTGGGGTGGAAAGCTTTGGCAAACAGACGCTGCTGCTGCTCGGCTTCGTCGGCATCGTCTTCGAAGCCCTGGGCCGCAACTTCTGGCGCCCGAAGCACTGGCGCGTCACTTCGCTGGTGTCGCACTTGGAGCAGACGGGCCTGAACGCCCTGCCCATCGTGGCGCTGCTGTCGTTCATGGTGGGCGCGGTGGTGGCTTTCCTGGGCGCCACGGTACTGGCGGACTTCGGCGCCACCATCTACACCGTCGACCTGGTCGGTTATGCCTTCCTGCGGGAATTCGGCGTGATCCTGACCGCGATCCTGCTCGCCGGCCGCACTGCCAGCGCGTTCACCGCGCAGATCGGCTCGATGAAGGCGCGCGAGGAGATCGACGCCATCCGCACGCTGGGCCTGGATCCGGTGGAACTGCTGGTATTGCCCCGCGTGCTGGCCCTGCTGGTGGCGCTGCCTCTACTCACCTTCATTGCCATGATGGCGGGTGTGATCGGAGGGGCGGTGGTTTGCTATGCCACCCTGGGCATCACGCCCACCATGTTCATCAACCTGTTCCACGAGGACATCCACGTCCGCCAGTTCCTGGTGGGCATCGCCAAGGCCCCGTTCTTCGCCTTCCTGATCGCGGTGATCGGCTGCATGGAAGGCTTCAAGGTGGCCGGCAGCGCGCAGTCGGTCGGCGAGCACACCACCTCGGCGGTCGTGCAGTCGATCTTCGTGGTGATCCTCTTCGACGCCATCGCCGCGCTCTTCTATACGGGAATGGGCTGGTGAACGAGCGCGAGCCGATCATCGAGGTGCGGGGCCTGGCCAACCGCTTCGGCGAGCAGGCCGTGCACGAGGACCTGGACCTCACGGTATACCGCGGAGAGATCCTTGGCGTGGTGGGTGGCTCAGGTACCGGCAAATCGGTATTGCTGCGCTCGATCGTGGGACTCCGGCGCCCGTCGGCGGGATCGGTGCGGGTGTTTGGACAGGACCTCCTGGCCCTGCCGCCCGAACAACGCTCGCAACTGGAGCGCCGCTTCGGCGTGCTGTTCCAGGACGGCGCGCTGTTTTCTTCGATGACGGTTGCCGAGAATATCGCCCTGCCGCTGATCGAGCACGCGGGGCTCACCCGCGAAGACGCCACCCGGCTCGCCGCGGTGAAGCTGGCACTGGTGGGCCTGGCCATGGACACCGCCGGCAAGTACCCGGCATCGCTCTCAGGCGGCATGACCAAGCGTGCGGCGCTGGCCCGCGCGCTTGCATTGGACCCGGAAGTATTGTTCCTGGACGAACCCACTTCGGGGCTGGACCCGATCAGTGCCGCGGCCTTCGACCAGCTGCTGTTGACGCTACGCAATGCCCTGGGCTTTACCGTGTTCCTGGTGACGCACGACCTGGATACGCTTTACACCACGTGCGACCGCGTGGCGGTGCTATCGCAAAAACGCGTGCTGGTGGCCGACACCCTGGACAAGGTGGCGGCAACCGACGATCCGTGGATACGTGAATATTTCCACGGTCCACGCGGCCGCGCCGCGCGTTCCTCCTTATCTATATAGGTGTGCCATGGAAACCCGAGCGCATCACATCCTGATCGGCCTGTTCACCGTCATCGTGCTGGCACTGGGCCTGGGGTTTTCCCTATGGCTGGTGAAGTCCAGCGCCGAGAAGGCCTATAACGAATACGACATCATCTTCAATGAGGCGGTAACGGGGCTTACCAAGGGCGGCGCCGTGCAGTACAACGGCATCCGCGTGGGCAGCATCTACCGCCTGCAGCTTGATCCGGCCGATCCGCGGCGCGTGATTGCACGCATCCGAACCGGCGGCGACGTGCCGATCCGCCAGGACACCCGCGCCAAGCTCACGCTCACCGGCGTCACCGGCGTGGCGGTGATCCAGCTCTCCGGCGGCTCGCCCGGCAGCCACATGCTGGTTACCACCGACGGCACACCGCCGGTGATCATCGCCGACCCCTCGCCCTTCGCCAAGTTGTTCGCCAACGGCGAGGACCTGGTGACCAACCTGAGCCAGGCGGCCTTGCGCGCCACCCAACTGCTGTCCAACGAGAACATCAACCGCATCCAGAACACGCTGGACCACATCGAGAAAGCCACCGGCGCACTCGCCGACGAGCGCGGCAACCTGCGTACCCTGATCGAGCAGATGACCGCGGCCAGCAAGGAGGCCAACCAGGCCCTTGCCCAGGCCCAGGTGCTGATCCGCCATGCCGATACGCTGGTGGACGGTCCGGGCAGGCAGACTCTGGAAAGCGCGCGCAACGCCATGGCGTCGCTCGAGCGCACCACGGCCACCGTGGACCAGATACTCAACCGCAACCACGACGCCCTGGACAACGGTGCGCAAGGCCTGAACGACCTCGGCCCCGCCATCCGGGAATTGCGCCAGACCCTTGCGGGCCTGCGCCAGGTGACCCGGCAACTGGATGAAAACCCCGGCCGCTACCTGCTGGGCCGCGACAAGAGCAAGGAGTTCGTACCATGAGCATGTGGATGATCCGGGCCGCGGGCGGTGTGCTGCTGCTATCGCTCCTGGCGGGCTGCTCCATCCTGCCCAAGGCCGAAGTGCCCAACGTGTACCTGTTGCCATCGGCAAAGGTGCCGGCCGCCACGGGCAAGCCTGTGACCTGGGCGCTTCGGGTGACCACGCCACAGGCCTCGGGATTGATCGACTCCAGCCGTATCGCGGTGGTGCCCGGCCAGGACA
>NZ_DATHFX010000474.1:0-5422 GCF_035317885.1 Pinirhizobacter sp. | reverse complement strand
CCCAGGCGGAAACCCACTAGCCGTCTCATTCGGCAGCGGCGCAAACGTCCCCGTAGCCAGCGTCACCGCATCAGCCTTCTTCTTCGCAGCGCCTTCGTAGGCAGCACGCTTCTCAGCGATCAACCGGCGCGTCGCCTCGTCCATCTCCGGGTCGTGGATCAACCCGATGCTCTTCATATGCTGCTCGATCACCGCGCCGATCTCGGCCACGATACTGGGCATGTAGATGCCGCCGGCCTTGAAGTAGCCGCCCTTCGGGTCGAACACGGCCTTGAGCTCTTCCACGATGAACGTCACGTCGCCGCCCTTGCGGAACACGGCTGACAGGATTCGGGTAAGCGCCACGATCCACTGGAAGTGGTCCATGTTCTTCGAGTTGATGAACACCTCGAAGGGGCGGCGCTGTTCGTGCGCGGTGCCGGCGTTCAGCACGATGTCGTTGACGGTCACGTACAGGGCGTGTTCCACCAACGGGGATTTGATTTTGTAGGTGCTGCCGATCAGCGTCTCCGGGCGCTCAACGCTTTCATGCATCTGGATCACTTCGGCCATCGGCGGGTCGATCTTCGCGCTGGCGACCGGCGCCGAAGCGGCGACCTTGTCTTCCGGCTTTACGACCTGGTAGCCCTTGATCTTCTTGTCGATTTTGATGGCCATCGCTTTCTCTTTTCTTGTTCTCGGAATGAATTCCGGCCCGGCGACGGATCGCCGGGCCGGAATGGGTACTACTTACTTGCGACGAGCGGCCTTACGCGCGGTCGTCTTCTTGCTGGCAGTGGACCTCTTGACCGCAGCTCCGGCGGCTTTCTTCGCGGCGGTCTTCCTCACCGTCTTCTTGGGGGCAACCTTCTTGGCAACCTTCTTGGCGACCTTGCGGCCTGCCTTCTTCACAGCCTTTACCGCCTTGCGGGCGGCACCGGCTACCTTGCGAGCGACCTTACGCGCGCCCTTCTTGACCGAAGCCTTGCGGCTGGCCTTCTTGGCGGCCCGCTTCGGGGCAGCCTTCTTCACCGCAGCCTTCTTCGCCGACTTGCGGGCGACCTTCTTGGTGGCGGCTTTCTTGGCAACCTTCTTCACGGCCTTGCGGGCCGTCTTCTTCACGGCCTTCTTGGCCTTGGCCTTCTTCGGAGCGGCCTTCTTGGCAGCGGCTTTCTTGCCCGCAGCCTTCTTGACCGACTTCTTGACCGACTTCTTGGCGGCAGCCTTCTTGGGGGCGGCCTTCTTCGCGGCAGCCTTCTTCGAAGCCTTCTTTACCGACTTCTTGGCAGCGGCCTTCTTGGCCGGGGCCTTCTTTGCAGCTTTCTTGGTGGCCTTGCGGGCAGTCTTGCGAGTGATGACGGAACCCGGGACAGGCGTTACGTCGGTGGCACCGTTGTCATTGGCAGTGGGGTCGACATCCAGGTTACCCGGGACGCTGATTTGATCGATGTTGGACATACTTTTGTACCCTCTCCGGTTTTTTTATCGGGTCAGAACTTGCCGTAATACCCTTCCTTCAAGGCATCAAACAGGTTGGCGGCGGAGTGCATTTCGCCGTCATATTCCACCTGCTCATTGCCTTTCAGTTCGACAACGCTACCGTCTTCCAACTCAAACCGGTAGAGGGTGCTCTCAAGATCACTTTCCTTGACCAGTACACCCTGGAATGCAGCGGGGTTGAAACGGAAGGTGGTGCAACCCTTCAAACCCTGCTTATACGCGTAAAAATAGATGTCTTTGAAGTCTTCGTACGGGTAGTCCGTGGGTACGTTGGCCGTCTTGGAAATAGATGAATCAATCCATTTCTGGCTGGCGGCCTGGATGTCCACGTGCTCTTTCGGGCTGATGTCGTCGGCCGAAACGAAGTATTCGGGCAGCTTGGACTTCGGATCTTCGGAGAACGGAAGGGCGTCGGCGTTGATCAGCGCGCGGTAGGCCAGCAGCTCGTAGCTGTAGACCTCGACCTTCTCCTTGCTCTTCTTGCCCTCGCGGATCACGTTGCGCGAATAGTGGTGGGCGAAGCTGGGTTCGATGCCGTTGGAGGCGTTGTTGGCCAGGCTAAGGCTGATGGTGCCGGTGGGGGCGATCGAGCTGTGGTGGGTGAAGCGGGCGCCGGTTTCGGCGAGCTTCGCCACCAGTTCCGGGGCAACTTCGGCCACGCGCTGCATGTAGCGGGAATACTTCGCGTGCAGCACGCTGCCGCGGATCTTCTGGCCCACTTTGTAGCCGTCTTTCACCATCTCCGGGCGCTTGCGCAGCATCTCAGCGGTAACCTCGAACTCCTCCGCCAGGATGGGCGCCGGGCCCTTCTCCTTGGCCAGGTCCAGCGCCATTTCCCAGCCGGCCACGGCCATTTCGCGGGAAACGTCCTCGGTGAAGGTCACGGCATCCGCGGTGCCGTAGCGCATCTTCAGCATGGTCAGGGTGGAGCCGAGCCCCAGGAAGCCCATGCCGTGGCGACGCTTGGATACGATCTCGTGGCGCTGCTTTTCCAGCGGCAGCCCGTTGATCTCCACCACGTTGTCCAGCATGCGGGTGAAAACCTTCACCACTTCACGGTATTCGTCCCAGTCGAACCGGGCCTTGGGGCCGAACGGGTCGCGGACGAAGGTGGTGAGGTTGATCGAGCCCAGCAGGCAGCTGCCGTAGGGCGGCAGGGGCTGCTCGCCGCAGTTGTGGGCGTGCAGGCCGTTGGCGTCGAAGGTGTTGATGCCGGGGACCTGCACGTCGTAGACGGCTTCCTCGCCATCGGGGGTGATGGAGGCGATGGTGGCGGTGAAGCGTTCGGCCGGGGCGTTGTAGAGCGTGTCAACGACCAATCGGTCCAGGCGGTCCTGCAGCTCGACGCTGCCGAAGCTGACGCTGGCGCTGAAGGCCTCGACGTTGCTGCCGCGGAGCGTGACCGTGGCGGCGTCCACCACCGATGCCACGCCAAGGCGAAGCAGCATACGCTGAACGGTTGCGGCCTGGGCGGCGCTGCGCGCCTGCAGCACTACGCGGTCGGACAGCACCGAACCCGATACGTCGAACAGGCCGCTCAGGAAACCGCGGTAGAAGGCGCTGGAAGTCTTCTCGACGTTGGCACCCCATGCGGCGGCGCCAGCTTCCAGGCCAAGGGTATTGGCGAGGGAACCCATGGAAGGAAGCTGCAGGACATTGGCATAGCCGTGATCTGCATCGGCCAGGCCCAGGGTCTGGGCGGCGTCGAAGGCGGCATCCTGCAAGGCCCAAACGCCGAAGGACGTATCCTTACCGTTCACCGTCTTCGCAGGTACCTGGAAGGACAGCTTCGAGCGCGCGGCGCTCAGGCCATCGCTGGCCACGAGCAGGCCAAGCAGGTAACCCTCCTCCCGCACGTGCGCGCCCGTCCAATGCGTATTGGACGTGTGGTTGTTCAGGAGTACCTGGTCGCCAGCCTTCAGTTCACCGGCCGCGCACCATTCGGTGCCCTGGATACCCGCAGCGAAGGCGTTCGTGACCTTGCGCACCCGATGGTCGGCCGTGAGCCGCAGCGCATGCCCTTCCTTCGTCGCCAGCTTCACCACCGCCTTGTGCGCGGTAAGGAAGAAGCCCTCGGGGCCGGTGAGGTGGTCCTTGCCGTCCACGCGTGCCTGGAACGGGGTGCCGATCAGATCGGCGACCTGCTTCGGGCCCTCGGCCGTCTGCACCCAGGTGTCGGCGGTGACGCAGGGGTTGGTAGCGCGGATGTGCTCGCACCACCAGTTGTTGTTCATCTCGTTGACGCGGTCGATAAGGATGAAACCGGGCTCGGCGAAGTCGTACGTGGACACCATGATCATGTCCCACAGGTGCCGCGCGCGGATGTGGCCGTAGATCTTGCAGGCCACCAGGCCGTCTTCGCGGGCCACGTAGTTCACCGTGGTGGGCCACTCGCGCCACACCACCTGGGTGGGGTCCTGCAGGTTTACTTCGTGCTCTTCCTTCACGTGCACCGGGAACACCAGCGGCCAGTCGGCGTCGTCGGCCACGGCGTCCATGAAGCCGTCGGTGATCAGCAGCGACAGGTTGAACTGGCGCAGGCGGCCATCCTCGCGCTTGGCGCGGATGAATTCCTTGGCATCGGGATGGCTGATGTCGAACGTGCCCATCTGCGCGCCGCGGCGACCGCCGGCGGACGACACGGTGAAGCACATCTTGTCGTAGATATCCATGAAGCTGAGCGGGCCCGACGTATGCGCGCCGGCGCCGCTCACGTACGCCCCGCGCGGACGCAGGGTGGAGAATTCGTAGCCGATGCCGCAGCCGGCCTTAAGCGTAAGGCCCGCCTCGTGCACCTTCTCCAGGATGTCATCCATGGAGTCGGTGATGGTGCCGCTGACGGTGCAGTTGATGGTGCTGGTGGCAGGCTTGTGCGCCAGCGCGCCTGCGTTGGACGTAATGCGGCCGGCGGGGATGGCACCGCGGCGCAGCGCCCACAGGAAACGCTCGTTCCAGGTGGCGCGCAGTTCTTCCGTCGCTTCCACGTCGGACAGTGCCTTGGCTACGCGCTGGTAGGTGCCGTCTACATCCGCATCTACCGGTTCGCCGGACTTGGCCTTAAGGCGGTACTTCTTGTCCCAGATGTCGTGCGAGGCCGGCTGCAGCGGTATGGCCGAATCATGCGCGGCGGCTTGCGCGCGGACGATACTCATCGTTGAACGTTCCTTTTTTTTCATCGGCCTCTATGGGCCTGTTGTCGTCATGCACCGGAAAGAGCAGGGTCGCCTGCCCTCCCCCCGGAAGGCCACGGTGCTGCGTTCGTGCGGTGGGTACCTGGCGCTCTTCCGTTGCCCCCAACTTCCAGCTGCCAGAGTACTTGAGTTTTCTGTCCTATCTACTTGATCTAGGTGCGGCCGGAAGGCGCAAACACAAGATGTTGTGGTCGGACAGGAGGTGAAGTTACCCCCGGCGGGGGCGGAAGTAAAGCCCAATTTTTGTCTCAACGGGGCTGGGAACCTGGGCGGTTCGGCCATAGTCCAAGGGCGGTGGATCAACACATTTGTGAAGGAGCGTTGGTATGTGGGTTTCTGGCCTGCGTCGGTGGTTGCCATTGGGTTTGTTGTCGCTGGCGCTGGGGTGTAGCGCACCGCCGTCAGACGCCGCCATTCCGCCTGTGGTGGAAGGCCAGCCGGTGCCCTCGCTGGCGCCGATGCTGTCGAAGGTGACGCCGGCGGTGGTGAATATCAGTACCAAGACGCGCGTGCGGTCTGCCAATGCGTATTTTGACGACCCGGTGTTTCGCCAGTTTTTCGGCCTGCAGGGCACGCCGCGCGAGCGCGTGGAGCAGAGCCTGGGCTCAGGCGTGGTGGTGGATGCCGCCAAGGGTTATGTGCTCACCAACAACCACGTGGTTGGCGGCGCGGACGATATCCAGGTGACCTTGCAGGATGGACGTTCGTTTACCGGACGGCTGGTGGGGTCCGATCCTGACACCGATGTGGCG
>NZ_DATHFX010000473.1:0-2532 GCF_035317885.1 Pinirhizobacter sp. | reverse complement strand
CGAGACCAAAACCTTCGACCGTGTGCTGGTCTCGGTGGGCCGCTCGCCCAACGGCGGCCGCATCGGTGCGGACAAGGCCGGGGTGGCGGTGAGCGACCGTGGTTTCATCGCTGTCGATCGGCAGATGCGCACCAACGTGCCGCACATCCACGCCATCGGCGACCTCGTCGGCCAGCCGATGCTGGCGCACAAGGCCGTGCACGAAGCGCACGTCGCCGCCGAGGTAATTGCCGGCGAGAAGAGCTTCTTCGACGCCCGCGTGGTGCCGTCGGTGGCATTCACCGATCCGGAGATTGCCTGGGTCGGCGTGACCGAGCGCGAAGCGAAGGAGAAGGGCTTGAAGATCGGCGTGGGCAAGTTCCCCTGGGCGGCCTCGGGCCGTGCCATCGGCATCGATCGCACCGAGGGCTTCACCAAGCTGATCTTCGACGAGGAAACCCACCGCATCGTCGGTGCAGGCATCGTCGGCGTGCATGCGGGCGACCTCATCTCGGAACTGGCCCTGGCCATCGAGATGGGCGCCGAGGCGTCGGATATCGCCAAGACCATCCATCCGCATCCGACACTGGGCGAATCGGTGGGCATGGCGGCAGAGGTGTACGAGGGCACGATCACCGACCTCTACATCCCGAAGAAGAAGCCGTCGGCGACATGATGTAACGGTTTATGGCATGGTCGCACCCATGCCATCACCCGTACCTACTGGACCTTACGTCCGCCGCCTTGGAATTTGGGACGCCGCCGCAATCGTCATCGGCGGCGTCATCGGCGCCGGCATCTTCCGCACACCGGCTTCCGTCGCCGGGCGCACAGACTCAACCACTGGACTCATCGTGCTGTGGGCGCTGGGCGGCCTGCTCACCCTGGCCGGCGTCTTAAGCTACGCCGAGCTCGGCGCGCGGCGGCCGCAGGCGGGCGGTACCTACATCTACCTGCGAGAAGCGTTCGGCAAATTGCCGGCCTTCCTGTTCGGCTGGACCATGGCGCTGATCAACTACCCCGGCAGCATTGCCGCGGTCGCCACCACTTTCGCCGACTATGCCTGCAAGGCCTTCGGCCTGCCGCTGACGTGGGTCAAACCACTGGCCGTCGGCGCCATTATTTTCCTGGTGCTGGTGAACCTGCGCGGCATCCGCGCCGGCGCCTGGGTGCAGAATATCTTCACCGTGCTCAAGCTCGGCGTGATCGCCATGCTGATCGTGGTCGGCCTGGTGCTGGCCTTCGGGCACACCACGCCGCCGCCCGCGCCGGCGTTGCCGCCCGCCTCGCCATTCGCGATGGTGGGCGCCTTGTTACCCGTGCTGTTCGCCTACGGCGGCTTTCATTACCTCAACGACCTGGCTGGCGAAGTGCGCGAGCCGCAGCGCGTGCTGCCACGCGCGCTGGGCTTAGGGATGGGCGCCGTGGCGCTGTGCTATGTGCTGGTGAACGTGGCTTACCTCGCGGGCCTGGGCCATGCGGGACTCGCCGCCAGCCAGGCGCCCGCGGCCGACCTGATGGAAAGGTTGTTCGGCCCCACCGGGCGCACGGTGGTGGCGGTTGGCATTGCCTGTTCCACCTTCGGTTATTGCAGCATCGCCATCGCCGGTGGCGCCCGCGTGCTGCAGGTGATGAGTGCCGATGGCATGTTCTTCCGCGCCGTCGGCAAGGTGGATATGCGCACGCACGCGCCGCAGGTGGCACTGTCGGTGCTGGGCCTGTGGGCGGTTATCCTGATCCTCTCGGGCAGCTTCGACGCCTTGCTGGACTACACCACTGTCGGTGAATGGCTTAGCCACGCGGCGGGCATCGCCACCGTGTTCTGGTACCGGCGCATGCTCAAGGACGAACCCTCGCCGTATCGTGTGCCGGGTTACCCCTGGGTGCCGCTGGCCTTCGTGGTCACCGTGGTCTGCGTGATCCTGGCCACGGCGATCGACACGCCGGCCAACGCCGGGATGAGCCTTCTGATCATTGCCCTTGGCGTGCCGGTCTACTACGCGTGGCGCTGGCGCGAAAGCCGCGCCGCCGCGGGCACGCCTCCTCCGTAAAGGCTTCGGTATGTCTCCAGTTCGATCGGTCTTCCTTGGTGTTGCGACATGCCTGATCGCAATGGCGGATGTCATGGCGGTACCCGCTGCACCCGCGCCAACCAAGTCGGCGCCTGCGCAGCCTCCAGCGAAATCCCCCGCGGCGCCGCCGGTCGTTGTCGGTGATATCGCCCACGCCAGCGATGGCCTGCGCATCACCACACAGGGAGCGACCCTCGACTCGACACCACGCCCCGTTGCCGGTGGCGCGACCATGGCTGCGGTTACCTTCGCACCCGGTCCGAAGCCGGGCCTGACCTTGCAACCATCGTCGGGCCATTGGGCGTGGCCGAAGGGCGAATTGCACACGCGCCTGCAGAACGGCATGGCCTGGCCGGTGACGCTGGATGTCGAGATACAGAGCGACCACGGCACGCTGCATGCGGTGGTGGCTTTGCCGCCCGGACCGCCGATGACGCTGGCCATTCCGCTGCTGGCCACCACGCCTCGTGCCTTCGGCATG
>NZ_DATHFX010000472.1:0-2360 GCF_035317885.1 Pinirhizobacter sp. | reverse complement strand
TCCAGGTGGAAGAAGCGGAACCGCTCACCGAGTTTCTCGCAGTAGTCCTGCACCGGCTTCCAGACATCCGGGTTCTTGGTGTTGTTGTCGATCACCAGCACTTCGAAATTGGCGTAATCAAGGTCCGCCAGGGAATCGAGGGTGAGCATCACCATTTCCGGCGGCTCGTTGTAGCAGGCCAGGTGGATGGAAACGAAGGGCTGCCGTTCGGGTGGATCGGGCGTGAGCATGCCGGCTTCGCGCTGCCACTTGCGCCGCCAGAGCACCTCGGTGAACTCGAAGCCGTTGATCAGCAGGATCGCCAGGATCGCCACCTGTGCCGGGAACAGCAGCACCAGCATCGACCAGTCGAAGGGGCTCAGGTAGAAATTGAAGGGCAGGGTGGCCGACCAGACGATCAGGCCGCAGGACATCTGCATCAGCAGCAGGAAGAACACCCGGCCCATCAGCTTGAAGCGTGCGAAACGGCGGGCGAACGCCGCCATCGGGAGGAATGCCAGCAGCGACGACGCCAGCGCCTTCCACGGCCACGAGGTGTCTTCCGTGATCGGTCCGGTGAAGGGGAATTTCTGCTGGCGGTCGGCGTTGAACAGGCCCCAGTACGCGCCGGTGCGGCCTTCGCCGAGGTTTTCCTTCCACGGCTGGTCGAAGGCTTCCAGCATGTAGTAGTCGATGTGCTGCGCGCGGGCAGCGTTCATCCACTCGCGCAGGAATATCGCCTGGTTCGACACACTAGGCTTGGCGTACTTGAAGCGATCGCCGTTGGAGGGCCAGCCGATCTCGCCGACCACGATGGGCTTGTCCGGGTACAGCTTCTTCAATGCGTTGTAGCGGTCAAGCGTGTCTTTCAGTGCCAGGCCGCGGTCGATCGGCTGGCCTTCCCAGAATGGGAAGAGATGCACCGTGATGAAATCCACGTGCTTGACCAGTTCCGGATAGCGCTCCCAGATATGCCAGGGCTCGGCCGTGGACACCGGCTGATGCAAGGCGGCGCGGGCACGGTCGAGGTAGGCCATCAATTGTTCGGGACTGAGCTGGCTGGTGAGCAGGACTTCGTTACCCACGATCGCCCGGGTAATGGTCTTGGGATAACGCTGGGCCTGGGCGGTGAGGGCGGCCAGCTCCTTCTCGTTATTGCCAAGACGCCGGTCTAGCAGTGCGCCAGCCATCACATCCATGCCATTGGCCTGGGCCAGGCGGAAGGTCTGCGGATTCTCCAGCATCGAATAGGTGCGAATGCGTGGTGAGTATTTCTTCACCAGTTTCAGGTCCGCATCGATCTGGGCGTCGGTGGACACATCCCCGCGCATGGGATTTTCGTAGCGCTGGTAGGCGGTGAAGCCGAAGCCGCTGATCTGACCGTGCCAGTCCTCCGGGCCGCGAGGCAGGTTGCCTACGAACCAAAGGCCGAAATTCACCCCGGCGACCAGGAGGGCCAGGAGGAGTGCCACTACCAGGGAAGGGCGTCGTTCGGTCGGTGCAGGTGCGCTCAAAACATTCCCCGGACCGTCTGGCCCCCAGATGGACGTGAATAATCTTGCGAGCTTAACCAACCCCGCCGGATGGCTCAACGCATGGGGCATCGGCCAGTCAGCGGAGCCTTAAGTGTGACATCTTCAGGCTTCGGCGGCGGCGTGCACGCAGCGTCCGCTAGACTTTGCACAATTTTTACCAGGAGCCGGGTATGCGTCGCCTCGTCTTGCGGTTCGTCGTGGCCGCCTTCGTGCTTCTCACCCTGAGCCGGCTGGGGCTGTCCCTCTGGCAGTTTGAGCGCGTCCATGACGCCGGCGGCCTGTGGCCGGTGATGTTCGGCGGCCTGCGTATCGATTTGAGCTTCCTGGCCATGATCGTCGCCGTTCCGGCCGTGCTGTCGCCCTGGCTGGGCCATCGGCCATGGCCCACCCGCATCACCGCGTGGTGGTTGCGGCTGGCCTGGCTGCTATTGGTGCTGCTGGAAGTGGCCACTCCGCAATTCATCGTCGAATACGACACCCGGCCCAACCGCCTGTTCGTGGAATACCTGGTGAACCCGGTGGAAGTGGGCTCGATGCTGTGGCACGGCTACAAAATGGTCGTGGCCTGCTCGCTGCTGGTGCTGATCCTGCTGGGCTGGTTCGGTTTCGGCCTGCTGGCCACGCGGCCGGTGGACCGCCGCCTGGGATGGGTGGCGCGGCCAATCGTCTGCCTTTTGATTGTCGCCGTCTGTTTCCTTGCCGCCCGCGGCACCCTGGAACACCGGCCGATCAACGAGGCCACGGTGGCCTTCAGCAGCGACAGCATGGTCAATACGCTGCCGCTGAGCTCCCTGTACAACGTGGCCAATGCCATCGACGCCCTGCGCAGCGAGCGGTCGTCGGCGG
>NZ_DATHFX010000471.1:0-5829 GCF_035317885.1 Pinirhizobacter sp. | reverse complement strand
CGATGGCCACGCTTGCGGCAAGCAGCGAGGTGGCCAGGGCAAGGGCGCGCAGGCCGGTCGTGGGTTTGATTTTCATGGGCAATATTCCTCCAGTGGGGGACGGGGGGATGGGCTGCCTAGCCTCCGCTGCCGGCGGCAGCGGGCGAGGTGCTCGCCGGGGCGGCATCGGGCGCACAGCTCTTGCCGTGCAGTGCCTGCTTCAGGTTCGATGCCAGTGAATTGCAGCGGTTGCCCAGCTGCGGACGGATATCAGGATCTTGCGAGTCGCGCAGCAGCGTGTGGCGCATCTGCTCGTAGCGGGAATCGATCTGGTCGGCCGGGTAGATCGCCGCCGCGCGGTGGCAGCTGCGGTAGCTGGCCAGGTAATCGTCGCAGGCGGGGATACCGGTGCTCGAGGGCAGGCCCGCGTCCGAAACGGCAGCCGAGGCCTTGCGAACGGCGCTGCCGGTGCTGCGCGGGCTGCCGGTGGTCGATGACGTGGTGCGTGTGGCTGGCGCGGCGGTGCTGGTGCTGGTGGTGGTCGAGGAGGTCGTCGGTTTGGTCGCCTGGTGTGAACACCCGGCCAGGACCAGGCCCGCCAGGCCAAGCGGTACAATGAGCTTAATGGTCAGTTTTTTCATGGTGAACCCCCGTTTTGGTCGTTTTGGTCTTCAAATGGCTACCCGCACCGTCCCGCCGGGCGGGACTTCCAGTTAACCTGGCAAAGCATGCGGCCCGCACCGGTGAACGCGGCGTGTTGGCTTGACATCCTGCTGCCATCGCTATTTCGCCGCAGGGGGGGTATGATGCCCGGACTGTGTTTGCCGGGGATGGGAAAGTCCTGTCCCGATGCGCTGATCCAAGATCTGCCACATCGCTTCGCTCCTTGCGTTTCTTGCACACCCAGTAAGTCGGCCGTTCGACCCTTGGAACAAGGTCACGGTTGAGCTCAGTAAATCGTTCCAGGAGTGGTAAAAGCATGTCAGAACGTCAGCTCGGCACCGTTAAGTGGTTTAACGATGCCAAGGGTTTTGGTTTCATCAGTCGCGGCAACGGTCCAGACCTCTTCGTGCACTTCCGCGCGATCCAGGGCAACGGCTTCAAGACCCTCGCCGAAGGCCAGCAGGTCAGCTTCAAGGTCGTGGACGGGCAGAAAGGCCCCCAGGCCGAAGAAGTTCAGGCCGCCTGATTTCGTGTGGTAAGTCGCCGGCCCCCGTGGCCGGCTTAATTGTTGTGTAACTCGTCTCGTATTGGAGTGTTTTATGTCGGATCGTGAGATCGGCACTGTCAAGTGGTTCAACGATGCCAAGGGCTTCGGCTTCATCAGCCGCGAGGGTGGCAAGCCGGACGTGTTCGTACACTTCCGCGCCATCCAGGGCAACGGCTTCAAGAGCCTTGCTGAAGGCCAGAAGGTCAGCTTCAAGGTGGTGCCGGGCCAGAAGGGCGAGCAGGCTGAAGAAGTCTCCGCCGTCTGATCCATAGGCGTCATGCAGGACAAAAAGGCCGGGCGGCAACGCCCGGCCTTTTTCATGGACACGACCACAAGGCCTTAGGGTTTGACTGCATCGAGTATCGAACCGGACGTGATGCCCGTGACCAGCACGGATGGGGCGTCGGCGGAACTTATCCTGATGCGGGCGCCGACGCCGCTTCCAGGATCGCCCTACCTTTTGTGGCTGCCGGCCCTCGGCGTGCCTGCCCGGCATTACCTGCCGCTGGCCCAGGCCCTCGCACGGCTCGGTGTGGGCGTGGCGCTGCACGAATGGCGTGGCCTGGGAAGTAGCGACCGGCGCGCTGGTCGTCGCTGTGACTGGGGATACCGCCAATTGCTCGATGACATCGATAGCTCGGCGTCCATCGCCGCCGCGGCATGGTCCGGTGGCCGCTGGTGGGTGGGTGGCCATAGCCTCGGCGGGCAGTTTGCCTGCCTGCTGGCATCACGGGTGCCGGCGGCCCCGGCCGGCATCCTCCTGGCGGCCAGCGGCGCACCTTACTGGCGATGCTTCGCCCATCCCCACTGGGTCCGCCTTGCCTACCTGGCGGCGCCGTGGCTCGCGCGCCTGGTCGGATATTTGCCTGGCCGCCGTATTGGCTTCGGCGGTAACGAGGCCCGTGGCGTGATCAGCGACTGGGCGGCAACGGGGCGCACCGGCTGTTACGGCGGCCACGGCATCAACGAAGACCTCGAGTACTTGCTTGCGGCCCAGCGCGCTCCGGTGCTGGCCTTGAGGGTGACCGGCGACTGGCTGGTACCGGCCGCGTCTCTCGACTTCCTGCTCGGGAAGATGCCCCATGCCCAGGCACACGTGGACGTGCTGGCGGGCAGGTCGGGCATGGACGCCGCCCACTTCGGCTGGATGAAACAACCCGACGAAGTGGCGCACCGCTTTGCGAAAGTTGTTGCACATGCTTGATATGGGTCGACCGTAGCGGCACGTTGGACGTTTACCTCCGTCGAGGAATATTCATGTCCCTGTTCGAACCGCTGCAGCAACGCGGCCTGCGCCTGCGCAACCGCATCGTCATGTCGCCCATGTGCGAATACAGCGCCACGGATGGCCTCCCCAACCACTGGCACCTGGTGCACCTGGGCTCGCGCGCCGTCGGCGGCGCGGGCCTGGTGATCACCGAGGCCACCGCGGTGTTGCCCGAAGGGCGCATCTCCCACGGCGACACCGGCATCTGGAACGATGCCCAGGTAGCGGCCTGGCAGCCGATCACCGCATTCATACGTTCTGAAGGCGCCCATGTCGGGGTGCAGCTGGCCCATGCCGGGCGCAAGGCAAGCGCCCAGTTGCCCTGGCAAGGCGGCGGCCCGCTTGGCAAGGACGAATCGCCCTGGTCGACGGTGGCGCCTTCGGCCCGGCCCTTCGACGAGGGCTGGCATGTGCCGGCCGAGCTCGACGAGGCGGGTATCCAGGCGGTGATCGAGGCTTTTCGCATCGCTGCCGGACGCGCGGCCGCGGCTGGTTTCGAGCTGGTGGAAATCCACGCGGCGCACGGCTACCTGCTGCACCAGTTCCTCTCGCCCCTTTCCAACCATCGGACGGACCGGTGGGGCGGCGACCTTGAAGGACGTACCAGGCTGCTGCGGGAAGTAGTGCGTGCAGTTCGGGAGGTATGGCCGGAAACCCTGCCGGTATGGGTGCGGCTTTCGGCTACGGACTGGACCGATGGCGGCTGGGACGACACGATGAGCGTTGAGTTGTCACGCATGCTCAAGCCATTGGGGGTGGACCTGGTCGACGTCTCATCCGGCGGCAATGTGCCGAACGCCAAGATTCCCGTGGGCCCTGGCTACCAGGTTCCCTTTGCCTCGCGGATTCGCCACGAGGCGGGCATCGCCACGGGCGCCGTGGGGATGATCATCGACTCAGCGCAGGCCGACACGGTGATCAGGGAAGGTTCCGCGGATGTCGTATTGCTGGCCAGGGAGCTCTTGCGCGACCCGTACTTCCCCCGTCGCGCGGCATCGGAGCTGGGCGTTACTATCCAGGCACCCGTCCAGTACAAGCGGGCCTGGTAAGGGAGCTTCCGCATGGCGCGTTTTGCCAGCTTCGCCCAGTTCTACCCGTTCTATCTTTCCGAGCACCGTGACGTGCGCAGCCGGCGGTTGCATTTCGCCGGCAGCGTGCTGGTGATCGTGAGCCTCATGCTGGCGGCATCGACCGGACGCCTGGCCTGGCTATGGCTGGCGCCGGTGGCGGGATATGGCTGCGCCTGGGTGGGCCATTTCTTCTTCGAGAAGAACCGCCCGGCCACATTCAGCCACCCGTTCTACAGCCTGGCGGGCGACTGGGTGATGTTCTGGGACATCCTGCGCGGCAGGATCAGCATCCGCTGACCCTGTCCCGCACCGGCTGGCCGTCGTCCAGGGGATCCTTCCCCTCTCAGGCCACGTTTTCCAGTTCACGATCGCTCGCCCGGCGGGCGGCACGCTTTTGCGCGCTCCACGAGGGAATATCGAGCTTGTCGCGAATGAGAGCACAGGTATCGATCAGGCGGTCGACATCCGCCTCGTCCATGCCGGCGTTCAATGTCAGCCGCAACAGGGAACGGTTGAGCGTGGTGGCCGGCGCGCTGAACACCGATCCGAAGATGCCGTGTTCTTCCATCACGTCGCGCACGCGCCCGGTAAGCAGTTCCGCGCCGGCTTCGAAGGCGATGATCTGCTCGGTACCATCCTCGATGGGATAGCCCAGGTCCGTCAGCGCGTCGCGTACCTGATGGGTGACCTGGCGCAGGCGTGCGCGGCGCCAGCCTTCGTTCTGGATCACCCGGTGCGAGGCGGCCATGCCGGCCAACTCGTGCGGCAGCAGCGATGAGCTGAAGATCGCCGGCAGCGCCTCGCAGCCGAAGTAGTCCTTGAAGCGATGCCCGCAGCCGATGAAGCCGGCGCGCGAACAATAGGCCTTGGCCAGGCTCGCGGTGACGAAATGCACCTTGTCGTTCAGGCCCAGGCTTGCCACCAGGCCTTCGCCACGGGCGCCATGGGTGCCCAGCGAGTGGGATTCATCGACGATGAACACGCAGCCGAACTGTTCGGCCATGTCGGCGATGGCGGCCAGCGGAGCCACGCTGCCGTTGGTGCTGTACACCGAGTCGACCACGATGATGCCCGGGCCGTGCCGCAACACGTGGCGCTCGAGGTGGCCCAGGTCGTTGTGCAGGATCGGCACGGGTTTGGCGCCGGCACTCTTGATGCCCTCCCACAGCGACGCATGGGCGAGCATGTCCACGTACACCGGTACGCGCTCGTCGGCGATGGACTGGATCAGGCCGACGTTGGCGGCGAAGCCGGACTGGGCAAGGATGCCCGACTCGGTGCCCAAGGCGCGGGCAAGTTCCGCTTCCACCTGGTGCATGGGTTCGTCTTCGTGCTGCATGAACAGCGCGGACATCATCATGCCCAGGCCCCCTGTAGCCAGGGCTTCACGTTGGGCCTCGATGATCTGCGGATGGCCGGCGATGGCCAGGTAGTCGTTGCTTTGCAGCATCAGGTCGCCGGGCTTGGGATGGCGGCCGCGCAGGATGTGCCGGCCGCCCCAGTCCACCGCCACGCGTTGGGTATGGAAGCGCTCGACGCGACGGGTGACGAAAGCAGGAAGCGCGGGTGCTACCACGGGGGTGGAACGGTGGATCGGGGAAACGTTGGTCATGTTGGCCTCTCGGTTGCCGGGGGATAGGGCACATCCCTGTCTGGACGGAACCGCAGCGCGGATGTGCGAGACCGTTCACCAGCCCTGCCTGGACCGGCGGTGTTGGAGAGAGCAGCGGATGGCCCGATAGGCCCCATCATGGCAGCGAACTGCGTCACAATCACTGCAAATGAAGTGAGTAGGCTGTGATGGAATCGCTATTCTGCCGATATTGATCAGCCACGATTTCCAATGCAACCGGTAAAGTACCAGACGATTCGCATCGCTTGCAGTTTCTATCGGGGTAAAAAGTAGCGACCCGCCGCCCCATGGACCGTGCGGATCCCCTCAGATTAGCTTCGGTGCATGGCTGATCGAGGCGTTGAGATCCTGCTCGCGCAGCCAGCTCCGGTACGACTTCACGTGCTGCAAGCGGAAGCGTTCCACGTGGTCGATCAACGCGTAGTAGTACCACTGCTCGCCGGAAATCGCCGTGGATGGATAAAGGCTGGCTTCCGGGTTCTCCAGGCTCTTGTGATAAAAGCCGTCACGCGAGGGGAACCAGGGCAGCGCCTCGCCACCGCGCAGGGCTTCGAGCAACGAGGGCGGCGCGCCGAGGTCGGCGGCGATCTCGTAATGGGCGCGGAGGTCTTCGTCGGTCTGCACCAGCAGGAAGCGACCGATGCCCCAGGCGTCGAGTAGCAAGAGGCCC
>NZ_DATHFX010000470.1:0-21542 GCF_035317885.1 Pinirhizobacter sp. | reverse complement strand
TCGAGCGCCACCAGTTCCACCACCGCGGCGTGCAACTGGTTCTCATCGCGCATGGGTGCGGTGCACCCTTCCAGGTACGACACATAGGCGTCGTCCTCGCAGATGATCAGCGTGCGCTCGAACTGCCCGGTGTTGATCGCGTTGATGCGGAAATACGTGGACAGTTCCATCGGGCAGCGCACCCCCTTCGGGATGAAGACGAAGCTGCCGTCGGAGAACACCGCGGAGTTCAGCGCCGCGAAATAATTATCGCCCGTGGGAACCACCGAGCCCATGTATTGGCGTACCAGATCGCCGTGCTCGCGGATGGCTTCGGACATCGAGCAGAAGATCACGCCAGCCTCGGCCAGTTCCTTGCGGAAGGTGGTGCCCACCGATACCGAATCGAACACCGCGTCCACCGCCACCCCCGCCAGGCGCGCGCGCTCATGCAGCGGCACGCCGAGCTTCTCGTAGGTTTCCAGGAGCTTCGGATCCACTTCGTCGAGCGACTTCAGGCCAGCCTTGGGCGCGGAGTAGTAGCTCACCGCCTGGTAGTCGATGGGATCGATCTTCAGCTTGGCCCAGTCGGGCGTGGGCATGGTGAGCCAATGGCGGTAAGCCGCCAGGCGCCAGTCGGTCATCCACGCAGGTTCGTTCTTCAGCGCCGAAAGCTGGCGCACGATGTCCTCGGACAAACCCGGTGGCAGGCTGTCCGATTCAATGTCGGTGACGAAGCCGGCCTCGTAGCGCCGGTTCAGCGCCGCCTCGACCTCGGCGTTGTCGCGTACGGGCGAGAGGGTTTCAGGAGTCATGGGACGAAAGTCCTCGGCAATGCATGTTCATGGGTGGACCGCTTCGCGGGTGGCCGGCGGCACCTGGGCCACGAAGGTGGCGAGGCTGACGCCGCGCATGGCCATTTCGACCATGCTGCTGACCTGCTTCCAGCTGCTGCTGACGCCGCAGGTGGCCTCGCGCTCGCACTGGCCGCCGGCGACGCTGCATTCGGTCATGCCGATCGGGCCTTCCATCGCCTGGACGATGTCGGCCAGGGTGATCTCGGTGGC
Source organism: Pinirhizobacter sp. (assembly GCF_035317885.1). Classification (GTDB taxonomy): domain Bacteria; phylum Pseudomonadota; class Gammaproteobacteria; order Xanthomonadales; family Rhodanobacteraceae; genus Pinirhizobacter. The sequence continues at coordinate 20,496 of NZ_DATHFX010000470.1, read as the reverse complement.
GGGCCGGCCCAGCCGGTAACCGCCGTTGACCCCGCGGAACGACGCCACCAGCCCAGCATGGGCCAGCAGTTTCATCAGCTTGCTCACCGTCGGCGCCTCCAGGCGCGCGCCATCGGCGATCTGCGCCGTGGTGAACACGTCGTCCGGGTGGGCGGCGATGAAGGTCATCACCACCGTGGCGTAATCTGTGAGCCGGCTGACGCGGAGCATGGTCTTAGGAACCAGGGAAACGTAATCAGGACCGAAATGGTACTGATTCCTGCCCTGCGCGACAAGTGCCGCGGCGCACCACGAAGGTGCAAAGGGCTTCGGCGCACGCTCCCCGGCTGGGCTCCACGTCAAGCGCGCCAGCACGCAACCTGCGGTTTTACAGCGCATTTGTGCATTCGCAGCATATGGCACGGTCCCTGCTCCGCTTGGCTTCGACACCATGCGAGGGCAAGGCCATGAAGTGGATTACCGCGGTCATCAAACCGTTCACCCTCGATGACGTCCGCGAGGCCCTGGCCGAGGTGGGGGTGCAGGGCATGACCGTCACCGAGGTCAAGGGCTTCGGCCGCCAGCACGGCCATACCGAGCTCTACCGCGGCGCCGAATACGTCGTGGACTTCCTGCCCAAGCTCAAGGTGGAGCTGGCGGTGACCGAGGACCAGCTCGAGCGCGCCATCGAGGCGATCTCGAGGGCTGCGCGCACCGGCAAGATCGGCGACGGCAAGATCTTCGTCCTGGAGCTCGAGCAGGCCGTCCGCATCCGCACCCAGGAGGTCGACGCCGATGCGCTTTCCTAAAGCCGCTTTCCTGGCCCCCTTCGTGCTGGCCCCGGCCAGCGCCTTCGCCCAGGCCACCGTGGCCAAAGCCGACAGCGGCGACACCGCCTGGATGCTCACCGCCACCATGCTGGTGCTGCTGATGACCATCCCGGGGCTGGCGCTGTTCTATGGCGGCATGGTGCGCGCGAAGAACCTGCTGTCGGTGCTGATGCAATGTTTCGCCATCACCGCCGTGGTCACCGTGGCCTGGTTCGTCTACGGCTACAGCCTGGCGTTCGACACCACCGGCATGCAGGCGGGCGTCACCAACATCCACTCATTCATCGGCGGCTTCGGCCACGCGATGCTTTCGGGTGTGACACCTACCTCCCTGTACCAGACGGTACCGGAGAGCGTGTTCGTGATGTTCCAGATGACCTTCGCCATCATCACCCCGGCGCTGATCGTCGGCGCGATCGCCGAGCGGATGAAGTTCTCATCCTTGCTGGTGTTCACCCTGTTGTGGCTTACCGTGGTGTACCTGCCGATAGCGCACATGGTGTGGTCCGGGCCGGGCTCGTGGCTGGGCGACCTGGGCGTGCTGGACTTCGCCGGCGGCACCGTGGTGCACATCAACGCCGGCATCGCGGGCCTGGTGGCGTGCCTGGTGCTGGGCAAGCGACGCGGCTACCCGACCACGCCGATGCCTCCGCACAACCTGGGCTACACGCTGATGGGCGCCAGCATGCTGTGGCTGGGCTGGTTCGGTTTCAATGCGGGCTCGGCGGTCGCTGCCAACGGCAGCGCGGGCATGGCCATGCTGGTGACGCAGATCGCCACGGCAGGCGCGGCGATCGGCTGGATGGCGGTGGAGTGGGCGATCCACAAGCGGCCCAGCGTGCTCGGCATCGCCTCGGGCGCGGTGGCGGGGCTGGTGGCCATCACGCCAGCCGCAGGTACCGCGGGGCCCGGGGGGGCGCTCATCCTTGGCGTGCTGGCGGGCATGGTCTGTTTCTTTGCCGCCACGCGCCTGAAGCACGTGCTCAAGTACGACGATTCGCTCGACGTGTTCGGCGTGCACGCGGTGGCCGGCATCATCGGCGCGATCCTTACCGGTCTGTTCGCCGCGCCGGCGATGGGCGGCTTTGGCACGGTGACCGATATCGGCCACCAGCTGTGGATCCAGTGCAAGGGCGTGGGCTTTACCGTGGCCTACACCGGGGTGTGCAGTTACGTATTGCTGAAGCTGGTGGATGTCACCATGGGACTGCGGGTGGATGCCGAGGCCGAGCAGGTGGGCCTGGACCTGGCCCTGCACGAAGAGCGCGCCTACAACCTGTAATGATCCACGGCCGTCGCCGCAGTTTTTTTTGGGGGGTCAGAGTATTTACTCTGACCCCCCACGCGAGTAACCGACGCTACGGCCTGACAGCGGTAACTTCGATCTCGACGAGGAAACCGGGATTGGCCAAGGCTGCCACCTGCATCGCCGAACGCGATGGCAGCAACGGCTGCTCGGGCGTGCCGAAGAATTGCGTATAGCCTTCCATGAAGCCTGCGAAATCCATCTTGCCGCCCTTGGCCGGATCGCCGGCCAGGAATACCTGCATCTTCACGATGTCGCCCACCTTCAAGTGCATGCCGGCCAACTGCGCCTGGATCGACTTGAGCACCGATACCGTTTGCGTTTTGGTATCGCCGTAGGCAGCGACGCTGTCCTTGGCGGCCTTGGCATCGACCGCGGTGGGCACCACGCCGCTCAGGAACACCAGGGTGGAACCGGCCGGCACTTCCACCGCTGCGCTGATCGGGAACTTGCTATTGGGAATGGGATGGCGGGTAACGTCCACGGCGGCGGCCTGCGAGCTAAGGGCAAGGGCGATGATTCCGGGAATGAGCTTGCGCATCATGGCGAGGGTTCCTTTGGTTGCGGACGCATGGCCTTGACCTGCGCGGCCGTGACGTCGTCGTGGTAGTCGTTGCCGAAATGGCTGCGGATGTAGTTGACCACGCCGGCCACCTGGTCGTCTGTCAATGCCTGGCCGATCGGCGGCATGGCACCACGGCCGTTGAGCAGCATCACGATGGGATAGGCGCTGCTGGCAAGCTTGGCGTCGTGGGCTAGCGCCGGGTACGTACCGGCGCCCTGCGCGCCCTGCCCCTGGGGCATGTGGCAGCCCTGGCAGACGTGGGTGAAGATCGTTTCGCCGGTGACCGCCTCGGGATGCCGCATGTCGATGAAGGCGGGATCCTGGCTCGGCCCCGTCGACGGGGTCAGGCCCTGGACCTGGGCATGGGCAACGCTGGCGACGCCCGCCAGAAGAATGAACATCATCTTCTTCATGCGCGGCTCCCCGCGCGCACGCGCGCATGCAGGCGCTCGATGGCGTCCAGTGAGGAAAGCACAGCGCCTTCCTGCCAGGCCGGAAGATAGGAAGCGTGTTCGCCGGCCAGCGCGATGCGGCCGTCCACCTGGCACAGGTTGTCGTAGTGGTCCTTGCGGGCCTCATCCGACCAAAGGCCGAAGCAGCCCAGGGTGAACGGCGCACGGTGCCAGCCCACGGCCATGCCGTTCTCAAATTCCCGGGAATAAGCCGGGTGCAGCTGCTGACCGTATTCGACGGCTTTGCGTACACGCTCGGCGGCCGACAAGGCCGTCCATTCGAATGCCTGCATGCCGAAGGTATACGAACCCAGCAGCACGCCCTTCGTGCCGCCAAAGCCATGGCTGGGGTACGACAGCATGCCCAGCGGCGAATCGGTGTAGCTGATGCCGCCGTAGATGGTTTCGTCTTCCTCCCAGAAACGGCGCTTGAACTGCAGGCCGACCTTGGAGCTGGCGAGGTACGGGACGGCGGAAATCGCCGCTGCCATCGGCGCGCCGACCTGGATCGGGATCTGGCTGAGGATGGAGAGCGGGATGGTGCAAAGGCACCAGTCGGCCTTGGCCACCTGCGGGGCGCCGGGCTTGAGGGTGTCCTGGTAGGTGACCGTGACCCCGCGGTCGTCCTGCTCGATGTTGGTCACCTTCGCGTTGTAACGGATCACCTGCCCTACTTCCCGCACGAAGGCCTTACCGATCATGTCCATGCCGCCCACCGGCTGCATCAGCGAGGTCTGGTACTCGTAGGCGCCGTCGACGATCAGGTTCTGCCACACGTTGGACGCGAGCAGGTCGTGCAATTGCATCGGCTGGGAATATTCAGGCTTGGCATTCAGGCCGCCACCGGCCTCCTTGGCATAACCGCGGCGATCGCCCGATTGCGGGCCCATCGTGTAGCGGAAGTCCTTGGTGAGGCCGCCCCAATAGCGCAGCGATTCAAGCAGGATTTCCTTGTCTTCCTTGCTTACTTCCTTGTCCAGGCTCCCCTGGCTCGTGGCCTTGGCCAGCAGTTCCGCCACGTGGCCGTGGTAGTCGGATTTCACCGTACGGAAGCGCTGCGGCTTGCCGTCGAAGTAGCCCGTAGCCTGCACCAGGGCGTTGTAGTTGACCTGGACGAAGGGCTCCAGCTGCACCCCCAGCTCACGGCAGTAACCCAGGAGCGCAGTGTGGTGGTAGGGAATGCGCCATGGGCCGGGATTGAAATACTGCCCCTGGTCGAATTGGCAATGCTGCGTTTCACCGCCGAGTTCGGTGTAGCTATCGCCGCCACGCAGAGTCCAGTTGCGGCCGCCGGCACGGGCGTTGTATTCGAGCACCTGCACCTTGTAACCGGCCTTGCGCAGTTCATAGGCGGCAACCATGCCGGCCAGGCCCGCGCCCAGTATCAGCACCGAGGTGCCGTGCACGCTGCCTTCCAGCTTCGTGGCCGCGCGTTTGGGCGGCGTCTTGATCGCTCCCATGCCCGCCATGGCCTGGTACATCACCGCGCTCCCGGCGGTTATCCCGATCATGCGCAGCAGGTCGCGCCGGGTCATGGCCATTTCAGGTGTCGCCATATTCATTTCCTCGCCCCGGGAAGCCCCAGTCTGCATCGATATCACACGCGCTGCACCGCAACAAGATCCAATAGTCAGTTGCATTGGCGACCACCGCCGATGAGACGCTAAGCTTGCGGGCATCACCCCGTCGGTCTTGCCATGAACCCCCACGACGATCGCACCGCCGCCCGGCTTGACTGGGCCCGTGCGGCCACGAAAGAACCTGCCCTTACGCTTGAGCCCGCGTCCGCCGATGCAAGCTTCCGCAGTTACTGGCGCGGGCACACATCCGAAGGATCGGTCATCGTGATGGACTCGCCGCCCGACCGCGAAGACCCGCGTCCATGGCTTGAGATCGGCCAACGGCTGACCGGCGCCGGCTTGCACGTACCGGCCGTGCTCGCTGCCGACACCGACATCGGCCTGTTGCTGATCGAGGACCTTGGCAACCGCACGTACCTTCCGGAATTGAACACCGATACCGTCGACGCCCTCTATGGCGATGCACTGGATGCGCTTTTGCGCATGCAGCGACACGTGGACCCCACCGGGTTGCCTGCGTTCGACCGCGCCTGGCAGACGATGGAAATGGAACTGATGCCCAGCTGGTTCCTGACCCGCCACCTCGGGGTAGCGTTAGGCTGCGATGGCTGGGACGAACTGGAGCTCGCCTTCACCGTGGTGCTGGCCAACATCGCCGCCCAGCCGCGCGGTTTCATGCACCGTGACTTCCACAGCAGGAATTTGCTGGTCTGCCCCGGCCGCAACCCGGGCATCATCGATTTCCAGGGTGCGATGACGGGCCCGGTCACCTACGACCTGGCCTCGCTGCTGCGCGATTGCTATATCGCCTGGGACGATGAACGCGTGGCCGGCTGGGTGGAAAGCCATCGCCTGCGCCTGCTGCACGCGCACGTGATCGGCGATGACGTAGACGCCGACACCTTCATGCGCTGGTTCGATTTCGCGGGCCTGCAGCGGCACATCAAGGTGCTGGGCATCTTCTGCCGGCTGATGTACCGCGACGGCAAGGCTTCGTACCTGGCCGATCTTCCGCTGGTACTGAACTACGTGATGAAGGTGGCGCGCCGCCACCACGAACTGGAAGGCTTCGCCGCCTTCCTTGCCACGCATACCGAAGGGGTGGACCTCACCCATCCGCGCCCATGAGGCACGCACTGATCCTGGCCGCCGGACGTGGCGAACGCATGCGTCCGCTCACCGACCACACGCCCAAGCCACTGCTCATGGCAGGCCACAAGCCGTTGATCGTGTGGCACCTGGAAAAACTTTCCGCCGCCGGCATCCGCTACGTGGTGATCAACACCTCGCATCTGGCCGACCGTTTCGAACCGCTCCTGGGCAGCGGTGACCGCTGGGGGGTGCGCATCCGTTATTCCTATGAAGGCCCCGAACCGCTGGAAACCGGCGGCGGCATGCTGCGCGCGCTGCCCCTCCTGGGGCCCGAACCCTTCGTGGCGCTAAGCGCCGACATCAACACCGACTATGACTACGCCCGGCTGCCCGCCGAACCGAAGGGGTTGGTGCACCTGGTGATGGTGCCCAATCCCGACTGGCACGCAGGCGGCGACTTCTTCCTCGATGGCGACCGCCTGCACGACCCAGGTCCGGGCGAGCGGCTGACCTTCGGCAACATCGGCATCTACCGGCGTGCGCTGGTCGAAGGCCACCCGCCTGGGTGTTTCAAGCTGTTGCCGCTCTACCGCCAGGCCATGGCCGCGGGCCAGGCCAGCGGTGAGCGTTTCGACGGACGCTGGACCAATGTAGGGACGCCCGCGCAACTGGCAGCGCTCGATGAAGCCCTACGATAAAAAGTATCCACGTCCCCTGCACATGCATTCGCCCATCGTAACGCGCAAGCGGCGGAGGGACGCCGGAGGCGGGACCCCAATCGATGGCTATTTCCTTGCATGGATGTCGAGTCCTCATTGTCGAAGACGAGCCCATGGTAGGCATGATGATCGAGGACATGCTCCGCGATCGAGGCTATGCCATTGCCGGCGTGGCACCCAACCTGCCGGTGGCCCTGGAACTGGCCAGTTCGCTGGAGCTGGATGTGGCCATGCTGGATGTGAACCTTGCCGGCGAGCGCTCATTCGCGGTAGCCGACGTCCTGCGCCAGCGGCACATCCCCTTCATCTTCGCCACCGGGTACGGCTCACCCGGGGTGGATCCTTCCTTCGCCGGGGTCAAGGTGCTGCACAAGCCGTTCGCCGGCGCGGACCTGGACGCCGCCCTGCACGATGCCTTACGGGTAGCCTAACTTGCCGACGTGATCGCCCGTTCCAGCTCACGCATGTCATAGGGCTTGCTGACGATCACCGATTTGTCGTACGGCGCGGGAATTTCATCGTGTGGCAATCCGGTGGCCAGCACGAAACGAATGCCGCGCTCGTGCAACACGTCGACGATGGGGAAGGCATCACGCCCATGCAGGTCGACGTCGACCACGGCGAAGTCCATGTCGGCATCGCGCGCCAGCCGGACACCCTCGTCCAGGCTCTGCGCCGTGCCGGCAATCGCGTGCCCCAGGTGCAGGAGGGTTTCCTCCAGCGCCACGGCCAGGATGCTGTTGTCTTCGATGACGAGGACGCGCTTGCGCGAAGGTTCCACTTGCCTGGGTCCTGAGGAAGGGTGCGTGGATCGAATTTAACTGAACACGGGCGAACCGGCACCTGATTTTTTCTTCCTGGCAGGAAATGCCCACTCGGGCCTGGTGCACCCGTTGCTAGGGCATGCCTGCGCCGGGGCCCGACGAAGGCGGACGCGGCAGCCTGGGGGCGGGGGGCGTGGTCGATGCCATGGCATTGCCCGGCCGCTTGTCCAGCGGCGTGGCTGCCGCCGCACCCGTGGCTACCGGGGAGGCAGCGGCCGGATCCGGGGCCTGGGCCATCTCGGGCTCCGCGGCGGCCTTGGCGGCAGCGTCGGACATGACCACGATGCTGATGCGGCGGTTCTTCGGGCTGGTCGGATCGGTCTTGTCGAACGGCACGGCCTCGGCAAGGCCCACCACGCGCGTCACCTTCTCCACCGGCATCCCGCCGTCCAGAAGGGCGCGGCGCGCGGCGTTGGCGCGGTCGGCCGAGAGCTCCCAGTTGCCGTAATGAGCGGTGCCATCGGTGCCGCTGTACGGCGTGGCGTCGGTATGGCCGGAGATGCTGATGCGGTTGGGCACCTGGTCGACGAAGCTCGCCAGTTCGTGGAGGATCTGCACGGTATAGGGCTTGAGCGTGGCGCTGCCGGTATCGAACATGGCGCGGTTCTGCTTGTCGATGATCTGGATGCGCAGGCCTTCGGAGGTGATGTCCAGCAACAGCTGGTCCTTGAACGGTGCCAGCGCCTGGCTGCGTTCGAGCGCTGCGTTCAAATCCTTGCGCAGGGCATCCAGGCGGGCCTTGTCACGCTCCTTGGCAAACCTGGTTTCATCGCCGGGCGCCTGGCTGCCAGGGGGCGCCTGGCGGTAGTCCTTGCCCTGGCCATGGTTGATGTCCATGGCGCCGCCAAGCTTGATCATGCTGTTGCTGGCGCCGCCCGGGCCCATGCTGCCCGGCGTCGCGGACATCGAGCTGCCGGAGGTCATCGACGGATTCTTGAAGTAGTCGCTGATCGCCGCCTTCTGCTCGCGCGTGCCCACGCCCATGATCCACATGACCAGGAAGAAGGCCATCATCGCGGTGACGAAGTCGGCATAGGCGACCTTCCAGGCACCGCCGTGGTGGCCGTGCCGTGCCTTCTTCCGTCGCCGGACAATGATGATCTCGGACTCGGACATCAGCGTGCGCTCTTGAGGTGGCCTTCAAGATTGACGAACGTCGGTCGGGTCAGCGACGACAGCGTCTTGCGTCCGAACTCCACCGCCACCATCGGGTTGTAGCCGCGCAGGCTCGACAGCAAAGCCACCTTCACGCACTCGAAGGCCTTTCCATCTTCCTGTGCGCGAGCCTCCATGGCCGCGGCGAGCGGCCCAACGAAACCATAGCTGAGCAGGATGCCAAGGAACGTACCCACCAGCGCGCCGGCGATGTGCTCACCGATGCGGGACGTATCGCCGCCCAGCTGCGACATGGTGGTGACGATACCCAGCACCGCGGCGACGATACCGAAGCCCGGCAGGGCGTCGGCCACCTTGGCCACCGCCAGGCTCGGCGCCTCGGCCTGGGCATGGTGCGTTTCCAGCTCCACGTCCAGCAGGGCTTCGAGCTCGTGCGGATTCATGTTTCCGCCCACGATCAGGCGCAGGCAGTCGGTGGTGAAATCGATCAGGTGATGCTCGCGGATCAGCCGGGGATACGCCGAGAAAATCGGGCTGCTGGCGGGATCTTCGATGTGTGCCTCGAGCGCCAACAGGCCTTCCTTGCGCATGGCGCTGAAAAGGTCGTACAGCATGGACAACAGGTCGATGTAGTCCTGCTTGCCGTAAGCGGGGCCCTTGAACAGGCCGGTCAGGCCACGCAGGGAACCCTTCACCACCGACGGTGGATTGGCCACGATGAAGGCGCCGATGGCGCCGCCGAAAATGATCAAGAACTCGTACGGTTGCCACAGCGCCAGCATATTGCCATGCGAGAGCAGATACCCGCCCAGCACGCTGATGATGACGACAATGGTTCCGATGATGACAAACATGAGCCCTGCCCTTGGGTCGCTACCCACGGCTTATCGGCTCCAGGCATGAAAAGTTGAGGGTGCGGTCGTGCGCTGCGGTACGCCGCGCTCAGTCCTCGGCGGCGACGCGCTCGAGCGACGAATTCAGCCACTGGGCGTGGTTGAAACCGCGGGCCATGGCCCGCTCAATGGCCACTTCGCGATCGTCGAAAGTTTCCAGCAGGGAGATCATCACGAAGTACTTTTTGCCTGCCCCAGGCAGGCGCTCGACGATATAGGCGCTTTTGAAGCACCCCGCCGATACCTCGTTGCAGCGGATTTGAACTGCGTAATTTCCAACGATGCGCCGTCTCATGATCTGCCTTCAAAGCGGCCCCCCTGGCTCAGTTATAACGCCGCTTCCCGCAGCCATGCAATGCCAGCGTCCGCCATAGGCAAGGCGGCCGGTATGCGCGTTATCGGCACAAGGTGCCGACCGCTTGAACACCCGGACCGCCTTTGTGAGGACCGGGGTCAGAGTAATTACTCTGACCCCCAGTACCTGCGCTCAAGGCCGGCGGAGGAGCTCCGGGTTGTCCTTGGTGACGGGCATGAGGTCTTTCTTGGAAACGCCCAGCCACAACAGGATCGGACTGGCGATGAAGATCGACGACAGCGTGCCGACCACGATGCCGATCAGCATGGTGATGGCAAAGCCGTGCACGACCGGGCCGCCAATGAAGTAGAGCGCCGCCATGGTGATGCCGGTGAACAGGGACGTGATGATGGTTCGCGACAGCGTGCTGTTGATCGAACGGTTGAGCACTTCTTCCGGGGTAGCGTTGCGGCTGGCCCGGAACAGTTCGCGGACGCGGTCGAACACCACCACCTTGTCGTTGATCGAATAACCCACCACCGCCAGCACCGACGCGAGCACGGTGAGGTCGAACTCGCGCCGGGTGAGCGCGAAGATGCCCAGGGTGAGCAGCACGTCGTGTACTTCGGTGGCGAGCGCCGCGATGGCGAAGCGCCGTTCGAAGCGGATCCACAGGTAGCCCATGATGCCGATGATCACGAAGATCATCGCGATGTAGCCGTCGTTGCGCAGTTCCTCGCCCACCTGGGCGCCGACGAAGGAACGATCCTTCACCGTGGCATCCGGGCGCGAGGCCTTCAATGCCGCCAGGATCTCATCGCGTACCTTGTCTGCGCGCTTGTCGGCCGGGAGGTTCGCACCGGCTTCGTCGACCACGCGGATGGGCAGCTTGATCTGCAGGCCGTTGGCGCCACCCACCGGCACCACCACGGCGTCGTCGAAGTGCGCATTCACCAGGGCCTGGCGAACGTCGGACACTTCGACCGGGCTGTTATAAGCCACCTGCACGGAAAGTCCGCCGGTGAAGTCCAGGCCGTAGTTGAAGCCGCGCACGGCGACCAGGACGATGGACGCGATGACCAGCGCTACGCCCAGGCCCACCGTGAACTTGCGCAGGCCGAGGAAATTGATGTTCGAATTGTGATTGAAGATTTCCATGTGTCTCTCCCCTTAGACCGACAGCGTCTTGAGCTTGCGGCCGCCGTGGATCAGGGCAGTGATCGCGTGGGTCACCGTGACGGAGGTGAACATCGAAGTCAGGATGCCGATGAACAGCGTGACGCCGAAGCCGCGGATGGGACCGGAGCCCATGGTCATCAGGCCAAGTGCCGCCAGCAAATGGGTGACGTTGGCGTCCAGGATGGTGGCCCAGGCTTTCTCGTAGCCGGCGCGAATCGATGCCAGCGGCGTGGAACCGTTGCGCAGTTCCTCGCGGATGCGTTCGCAGATCAGCACGTTGGCGTCGATCGCCATGCCCAGGGTAAGCACGATACCGGCGATGCCCGGCATGGTAAGGGTGACCCCGATCAGCGACATCACTGCCATCAGCAGGATCAGGTTGAAGAACAAGGCCACGTCGGCGACCAGGCCGAACAACTTGTAGTAGAAGGCCGCCGCCAGCAGCACCAGGCCCAGGCCGATCAGCACCGCCCGCACGCCCTTCTCGATGTTGTCGGCGCCAAGGCTCGCACCGATCACGCTTTCTTCGACGATGTCCGTGGGGGCCGCCAGCGCGCCGCCCTTGAGCAGCAGCGCAAGGTCGCTGGCCTCGGTGGGACTGGCAAGGCCGGTGGTCTGGAAGTTCTTGCCCAGGGTGGAATTGATCGTGGCGTAGTTGATCACGCGCTCGGTCGTACGCGGGGTGCGCACTTCCTTGCCGTCGACCACCTTGGTGTCGGTGACGCGCTCGGCGTAGACCACCGCCATCGGCTTGCCCACGTGGGCAGAGCTGAAGTCGGTCATCTTGCGGGCGCCGGCGGCGTTCAACACCACGTCGACCTTGGGCGTGCCGGTCTGCTGGTCGAAGCCGGAGGCGGCGTCGGAAAGTTCATCGCCGGTGACGATGATCTTCTTCGACACCAGGTACGGCTCGCCGTGGTTGCCCAGCACCAGGTTGGCGTCGGGCGGGATATTGCCGGTGCGCTGGGCATCCTGCGCACGCGGGTCGGAAGGGCTGGCCAGGCCTTCGCGGTATTGCAGCGTGGCCACCGCACCCAGGAGCTTCTTGGCTTCGGCGGTGTCCTGCACGCCGGCCAGTTCCACCACGATGCGGCTATCGCCCTGCTGCTGGATCAATGGCTCGCTTACGCCCAGCGCATTGACTCGGTTGCGCAAGGTGGTGAGGTTCTGGAGGATGGTCGACTGCGCCAGTTCACGCAGTTTGTCGGCCTTCACCGTGGCGGTGAGCACGAAGCGGTCGCCGGTGCTGTTGCCGTTGGCGAGGATCAGGTCGGGGTGGTCCACCGCGATGGCGTTGCTGGCCGCGCCGCGGTCGGCATCGCTCTTCAAGATGATGCCGATGCCGGCGCCACGGCCATTGCGAGTGACCGACTCGTAACGGATGTTCTTGTCGCGCAGCAGGCTGCGGATGTCGTCGGCGTAGGTGGTTTCGAGTTTGTCCTGCACGCTGTTCTGGTCCACTTCCATCAGGAAGTGGACGCCGCCTTGCAGGTCCAGGCCCAGTGGCATGGCCCCGGCATGGATTGCGTGCAGCCACGAAGGCACGTTGGAGGCCAGGTTCAGCGCCACGATATAGCCATCGCCCAGCACCGGGCGCACGGCATCGGCGGCCTTGTCGCGGCTTTCGGCGTCGGGGAATTTCACCAGCATGCGCTGGGCAGCCAGGTCGACCTGGACGTCGGTCACGGCGAGCTTGTTCTGGTCCAGGATGCCCTGCACCTTCGACTTCAGCGCGTCGTCGACCACCTGACCGCGGTTGGGCGCGATCTGCAACGCGGGCGAAGGCTTGAACACGTTCGGCAGCGCGTAGATCACGCCGAAGATCAGGACCAACACCACCAACGCGTATTTCCAGCGTGGAAAATCACTCATGCCTTGCAATTCCCTGTAGGCCGGGGCCCGCGCCCCGGCTGGATCTGGACGGGTGGATCAGAGGCCTTTCAGCGTGCCCTTGGGCAGCACCTGGGACACGGCGCCCTTCTGCAGCTTGACCTTCACGTTGGGGGCCACCTCGACCGACAAGTATTGCTCGCCCACCTCGTCGATACGGCCGGCGATGCCGCCGTTGGTGATCACTTCATCGCCCTTGGCCAGGTTCGCCAGCAGGTTGCGGTGCTCCTTCTGGCGCTTCTGCTGCGGACGGATCATGAAGAAATACATGAAACCGAACATCAGCACGATCAGCACCAGCGGGGACAGACCCAGCGCGCCGCCCGCGCCAGCGGCGGGAGCGGCGGCCTGGGCCACGACGGAAGTCAGGAAGTTCATCATCAGTACTCGCAAGTTGCGGCGGCAACAGGAAAAACTGCCACCGACAGGTAAAAGGCCGGTGATTATGCCATGCGGGTGGGCGGAAACGTGATGTTTGACGCCGGGAAACGCCGCAGGTTCCAGAGGATTGGGGGTGAGAGTAAGGACTCTGACCCCTTTCCGGCGTCCGCTAGATGGCGGCCGAACCTGCCCGGCGGGCGTAGAACCCGGCCACGAAATCGTCCAGGGAGCCTGTTTCGATCGCTCCGCGCAAGCCCGCCATCAGGCGCTGGTAGTGCCGCAGGTTGTGCATGGTGGCCAGCATGCTGCCCAGGATCTCGTTGCAGCGGTCCAGATGCCGCAGGTACGCCCGGCTGAAGCCGTTGGCGCAGGCGTGGCAGTCGCAACCTTCCTCGATCACGCCGGTATCGGTAGCGTATTTCGCGTTACGGATACGCAACGTGCCGGTATCGGTAAACAGGAACCCGTTCCGGGCGTTCCGCGTGGGCATCACGCAATCGAACATGTCGATGCCCCGGCGCACCGCTTCGACGATGTCCTCGGGGCGGCCCACGCCCATCAGGTAACGCGGGCGATCGGCCGGCAGCATCGGAAGCGTGAGGTCCAGGGTGTGGTTGCGCTCGGCCTCCGGCTCGCCCACGGCCAGGCCACCCACGGCATATCCGTCGAAACCGATCTCCACCAGCCTCTGGGCCGAACGATGACGCAATCCTTCGAAGGTGCTGCCCTGGACAATACCGAACAGGGCGTTGGGGTTCTTCGCCTCATCGAAGGCCCGGCGCGACCGCTCCGCCCAGCGCAGGCTCAGTTCCATCGAGACCGCGGCCACGGGCTCGGTAGCCGGGTAAGGGGTGCACTCGTCGAAGATCATCGCGATGTCCGAGTCGAGCACGGTCTGGATCCGCATCGATTCCTCGGGCGACAGGAACACCTTCGAACCGTCCACCGGCGAGGCAAAGGTCACGCCTTCCTCGGTGATCTTCCGCTTGTGGGCCAGCGAAAACACCTGGAAGCCGCCCGAATCGGTGAGGATCGGGCCATCCCAGCCGATGAACCGGTGCAAGCCGCCGAAACGCCCGACGATGTCCAGGCCCGGCCGCAGGAACAAGTGGAAGGTATTGCCCAGGATGATCTGCGCGCCGGTCTCGCGGACGTCGCGCGGGGTCATCGCCTTGACCGAACCGTACGTGCCCACAGGCATGAAAGCCGGGGTCTGAACGGTGCCGCGGGGGAAGGACAGCCGGCCGCGCCGTGCTGCGCCATCGGTCGCCAGCAGATCGAAAGTGAGTTTGGACATCCGCCCAGTTTATCAGGCACCGGGCCATCGCCGGCCTGAAGGATCAGGCGCCCTTGCCGGGCCAGACCAGCATGGCATCGCCATAGGAGAAAAAGCGGTAACGCTCCTGCACGGCATACCGGTACGCATCGAGGATGAATTCGCGGTTGGTCAGCGCGGACACCAGCATCAGCAGGGTCGACTGCGGCAGATGGAAATTGGTGATGAGTCCGTCGATGCTGGTGATGCGGTAGCCCGGGAAGATGAATATCTGCGTCTCGCCGGCAAAGGGATGCAGGCGCCCTTCCACCGTGGCGCTTTCCAGCGCGCGGACCACGGTGGTACCCACCGCGACCACGCGGCCCCCGGCGGCGCGGGTGCGGCGGATCTTCTCCACCAGCTCAGCACCGACATTGAGCCATTCGCGGTGCATCACGTGGTCGGAAATGTCCTCCGCGCGCATCGGCTGGAAGGTGCCGGCGCCCACGTGCAAGGTGACATAGCCGAAGTCCACGCCACGCTCGGTCAGCCGGGCGAGCAGGCCTTCATCAAAATGCAGGCCCGCGGTGGGCGCCGCCACGGCACCGGGTTCCCGGGCGAAAACCGTCTGGTAGCGGGTCGTGTCGTCCTGCCCGGGCTTGCGCTCGATATACGGTGGCAAGGGCATTTCCCCCAGGCGCAGCAGGATCTTCTCCAGCGGTTCGTGGCCCTCGAAGCGCAGGCGGAAGAACTCGCCCTCGCGACCCAACACGGTAACGGCGCTACCGTCGGCCAGCAGGATGCGGCCGCCTTCCTTCGGCTTCTTGCTCACCCCCAGCTGCGCCCGCGCCTCGTGCGTGCCGGTGACCCGCTCGATCAGGATCTCCACCGCGCCTCCGGATTCCTTGTGGCCGAAGAGGCGTGCCGGCAACACGCGGGTGTCGTTGAAGACCAGCAGGTCGCCTGGCTGGAGCATGCCGGGCAGTTCCCGGAACTGCCGGTTCTGCCGCGTACCGGCGACACGATCGAGTACCAGCAAGCGACTGGCCGAGCGTTCGGCCAGGGGCGATTGCGCGATCAGCGCGTTGGGCAGGTCGAAATCGAAATCGGATTTCTTCAAAGGAGGATAAAACCGCGGGGACTGAAAACGATTATCGCCTGTCCCGGCGATACCGGCACGTGATCAGAGCCAGCCTTTCTGCCGCGCCAGCCGGTAGGCCTCGATCCGGTTGGCTACGCCCAGCTTGCCGATCGCCTCGGACAGGTAGTTGCGAACCGTGCCGTGGGAGAGGTTCAGTTGCAGGGCGATATCGCTGGCCGCCTGCCCTTCTCCGGCCAGGCGCAATACCTGCCTCTCGCGGTCATTGAGCGGGTCGGCATCGGACCATGCCTCCAGCGCAAGCTCCGGATCGATTGCCCGCCCGCCGCGGTGCACCGTACGCAGGGCCTCGGCGAGTTTTTCGGCAGGGGAATCCTTCAGCAGGTAGCCACCGACACCGGCATCGAGCGCCCGGCGCAGGAAACCTGGCCGGGCGAAGGTCGTGACGATCACCACCTTCATCGGCAATTCGTGACGGCGCACGCGCTGGGCCAGTTCAAGGCCCGTCAGCCCGGGCATCTCGATGTCGGTCACCAGCACATCCGGCTTCAGGCGCTGCAACTCGCGCCAGGCCGCTTCGCCATCGGCCACGGAACCGAGTACTTCGATGTCCGACTCCAGGTTCAAGAGCGCGGTCAGCGCGCCACGCACCATGGCCTGGTCTTCTGCCAGCAGCACGCGGATCACGCGGCCACCGCCAGCGGTACGCTCACCACGATCGCCGTACCGCGGCGCGGCGGTGAATCGATCTGCATCAGGCCGCCCAGGCCCTGCACGCGTTCGCGCATGCCGGCCAGGCCATTGCCGTGCGCACCCAGGCCACCGCGACCATCGTCGTGGATCTGCATGCAAAACCTCCCGGGTTCATGGCTGACCACCACGCGCGCGTTGCGCGCCCTGGCGTGGCGGTGGATGTTGGTGACCGCCTCGCGCAACACCAGGGCCAGCGTGGCTTCGATGTCGGGCGGCAGGCCAAGCGAAACGGGAAGCGAGGCTTCGAAGGCGACGTCCGATGCCTCGAGCATCAGCCGCGCGGAAATGATCTCGGCGGCGAGGTCGCCACGCCGCATGCCGGTGACCGCGGCGCGCACCTCGGCCAGGGCATGGCGGGACACGCGCTCGACTTCCTCCATCTCACGTTGCGCCCGCGGCGGATCGGCAATCGCCAGCCGACGCGCAAGCTCGGACTTCAATGTCACCAGCGACAAGGTATGGCCCAGCAGGTCGTGCAGGTCGCGGCCGATGCGTTCGCGCTCGGCCAGGGTGGCCAGCCGCCGTACTTCCACCTGGGACAGGCGCAGTTCCACGTCCTTGCGTACGTTGCGCAGGTAAAGCACGTTGCCGAAGCCGCCGACCACACCACCGGCCAGTACGATCTCCAGCGCAGGCTTCACGCCACCGAACATCGGCCATGCCGCCGCCAGCAGCGTAAGCAGCAACGTGCCACCCAGCCACACACGCGGACGCTCAAGATACGAAAGCACAAGGCTCGCGGTAAGCAGATAGCCCTCGGCGATGCTGTTGAACGGCGCAAGCGCCACGCCGATCACCGCCATGCCCACGGCGATCCAGGGCAGGTATCGACGCGGTCCGATGAATACCATGACGTAGATCGGCAGGTACACGGCGATCGACGCCAATGTCGGTGCGAACCAATGCCATGCGAAGCCGTGGTTGGCCAAAGGCACCTGCAGCAGTGCAATCAGCCAGAACACCGATACGCCTGCCTGCCAACGCAGGTACAACGGCGAATTCAACTGCGCAAGGATCGAATCAGGCCGCGGCGCGAACACGCTCGCGTACCATGTGGCGAACCGGCCCTGGCATGGCGCGGACCGCATCGCCGCGGCCGTCATGAAGCTTGCCGCGCCGGCGTCGACGCCGCCGGGGACGGCACTACGCTTAACGTTGGTACCGTGCGCAGGGCAGGCATCGGCACGCGCAGCGATACGCGCGTACCGTGGCCACGTCGCGACTCGATCTCAAGCTCGCCGCCAAGGGCCTTCGCGCGCTCGCGCATCCCGCAAAGCCCATTGCCATGGTCACCCACGCCACCGCGTCCGTTGTCGGCGATGCAGAACTTCAATACGCCGTCCTCGACGCGAAGGCTGGCGTCCGCACGCGAGGCGCCGGCATGGCGATGGATGTTGGTGACCGCCTCGCGCAGGATCAAGGCCAGCGCCGGCTCCACGTTCGGCGGCAATTCGCCGACCTCGCTGGTGTAGCTGAAGAACACCCCGGAGGCGTTGAGCAGCAACTTGCACGAAGCAAATTCGGCGGCGATACCCGTGGAACGGATGCCCGTTACTGCCGAGCGCACCTCTGCCAGGGCATGCCGCGCCACACGCTCGGCCTCTTCCACTTCCAGGCGTGCCGCGGCCAGATCACGGTCGAACAGGCGCCGCGAGAGTTCGAGTTTCAAAGTGATCAGCGACAGCGTATGGCCGAGGAGGTCGTGCAGGTCGCGGCCGATGCGCTCGCGTTCGGCCGTGGCCGCCAGGCGGCGTACTTCCTCGTGCGACAGCTTCAGCTCCGCCTCGCGCTGCCAGTTCAGCCGATAGAACGTGTTGCCCAGGCCCACGGTGATGCCGATGAAACACATGGTGATAGTGATTGCCACGGGCCAGTGTTTGAGCTGCGTGGCAACCGCAAAGCACGCGACGGTCACCAGGACATAGGCAAGCGCCCGCCGCGATGTCGGCGCAAAACCCAGGTACGCACAGCAGAAAATCATGTACGTGCTGGCACCGGAATTGTTGAACCACAACAGCAGGAAGGCCAGCGCCGCCATGCCCAAGGCATAGCGCACGATCTCGCGCGCGGGACGGCAGTAAGAAAGCCAGTAGCAAGCCAGGAAAAAAGGCAGCGTGCCGAACGTGGAATACCACCAGGAAGCCGGGAGTTTCTCATTGGAGAAGATGAGGTCACCGAACAGCCAACCTATCCACACCAGGTTCATCAGCATCAGCGCCTTGACCTTTCCCGCACCCATATGGCGCCCGGCTATCGAATCGGGCGCGGGCTTGAGCCAATCGACGTTCATGACATGCGCTCCCATTCCCCGGCACCAAGCATGTTACTTCACCCGTTCCGGCGCAGGCGCCGCGCCGCGAGGGCCAGGAAAATTCCCGTGTAGGCGGCCAGTACCAACACGTGGACGGCGTGGCCGGTCTGGCCAAGTCCCACCGCCGACAGGGCAAGCTGGTCCAGGTGATAGGCCGGCCAGATCGGGGCGATCGTCTGGATCGGCGCTGGCAGCAGGTTCAGCGGGAACCACAGGCCCGACAGGAAAGCCATCGGCAGGTAGACAAGGTTGACCAGGCCCGGCGCGCCCTGGCCCTTGATCAAGGTGCCAATGAACAGCCCCAATGCGCAGAACGGCAGCACACCCAGCACTTCGATGCCGAAGAGGCTGGCGCCCTGCCCGAAGGTAAGGCCCGCGTGGGCCAGAAAACCAGCCATCGCCAGCAGGATCAACGCAACCACCGCTGCCACCAGCAAGGCCATCACCATCTTGCCGATCAGGTAGGCGCCAGGCGGCATGGGCATGGCGCGCTTGAGGGTAAGCAGGCCCGTGTCCCGTTCGAGCGCCAGCGATACACCGAAGCCGAACAGGCCCGGCGCCATCACGCCGAACGTGGCATAGCTGGCCAGCAGGAAACGCGAGGCATCCGGCCCGTTGGCATGGCCAAGGAAAATACCGAACATCAGGTAGAACACCGACGGGAACAGCAATGTCGGCAGGAGGAATCCGGGCGCACGCAGGTAGCGCAGGCATTCAGCACGCGCTTCCATCAGGTAGGCGCGGATCAAGCGGCTGCGCGGCATGGCGGCATTGCCTGGCGCCAGGGCCGGCATCGGGATCGCATTCATCACGCAGCCTCCTTGATCGATGCGTCCGGCGTATCGCCGGGTTCGCGGGTGAGTTCGGTAAACGCGTCGGCAAGACCGGCGCGCTGGACTTCCAGTTCCGCCAGCGCCGAGTCGTCGGCGAGCATGCGGCGGACGACGGCTTCGGCGTTGGTGGTCACCACCACCAGGCGTCCGTTCTCCTCGCGCACTTCCTGCACGTGCTCCCAGCCGGCGAGGGTGGCCCAGTCGAGCGTGGTGATGCAGCGGATGCGCTTGCGATCGACGGTGGCGCGAAGCTCGTCGACCGAGCCCTCGCTGATGGCGCGCCCGCGTGCCATCACGCACACGCGGTCGGCCAGGGTCTCGGCTTCTTCCAGGTAATGCGTGGTAAGCACCACCGAGACGCCACTGGCCACCTGCTGCCGCACGGCGGCCCACAGCGCCTGCCGCGCCTGTAGGTCCATGCCAACGGTGGGTTCGTCCAGGAACAACAGTTCAGGGCGGCCCACGGTGGCCATGGCAAATTGCACGCGCCGTTGCTGGCCGCCGGAGAGAGCGCCGTAGCGGCGGCCGAGCAAGTCCTGGACGCCTGCGAAGCCGGCGGCCTCGGCCACCGAATACGGATGGGGGTAGTAGCTGGCGGTAAGCGCGATGAGTTCACCCACCTTCAGCGTCTGCTGCAGGACCGCCGATTGCAACATCACACCCACTTTCCGGCGTGCTTCGATCCGCTGCGGATCGCGACCGAAGAGTTCCACCGTGCCGCCGTCCGCACGAAACAGGCCGAGCAGCAGGCCGATGGCGGTGGTCTTGCCGGCGCCATTGGGGCCGAGCAGGGCCAGCAATTCACCGCGACGCAGTTCCAGGTCGAATCCCTGCAGGGCGACCTGGTTCCCATAAGCCTTCTTTGCCCCGGCAAGCCGGGCGACGACCTGGTCTGGATGGGTCATGGCAGCACCTCCCTAAGTTGCGATCAGCTTAGGAACGGCGCTGCGGGGGAATCAGTCCAGCACGTCACCGCGTACAAGTGACAGCCGTCATCCGCTGTTGCGGTGCAACATCGAAAAACGCCCCGGGGGGTACCGACGGCGCTGGGGCCATGGTATCCTTGGCTAAGAAAACCTATATGGTTTAGCCACTTAGAGCCCGCCTTAACGTCCCGTGGTAGGCGCTCGACCTTATCAGGAGA
>NZ_DATHFX010000469.1:0-3842 GCF_035317885.1 Pinirhizobacter sp. | reverse complement strand
GCAGCGCCGCGATGAAGGTAGCGTCGGTCTCGGCAAGGATGGCACCGTCCACGCCACCAGCAAGCTTTGCCGTGTCCGGCGGCGTGCCATCGGCCTTCAACACGGTGTCGGCAGGCGGTGTGGTCGGCGTACCTACCAGCTCAGCATTGACGAAGGCCGATTGGTGGGTCAACACGTTGGTTGCGAAGCGGGGATCGGTCGCCGTCATCGACAACGCGTCGAACACCTCGCTGGCGCCCGTCTTGGTGTTCAGTACCGTCAGGCGGAATGTTTTTCCATCGCTTGCGGCCTTGGTCAGCACGGCGTAGTCGCCGGCCCATCCGCCAACGCTCTTGGCGGTGAGCTTGATCTTGCCGTCCAGGGTAACGGTAGCGGCCTTGGCGTCGGCCGCGGCCAGTCGCACGATATAAGCCTGGCCACCGCCATTCTGGAAGAACTGGTTCACCGCGTTGCCCAGCTTGCTGCGAGCATCGATGCCGCCGTAGCTGCGCACGAAGTCGGTGAAACTCAGCACCAGTCCGGCCTTGTCGGTCGGGCCGGTGGGCGCCCAGCCGGCAAATGCGGCGATGGAGGTGGCCACGCCGGTAATGGTATGGACGCCGCTGGGAATTTCCTCGACGTATACGCCTGGATAACTCAGGGTCACTGGCATGCTCATCTCCCCGATGGCACATGGGCGGCCGACACCGCGGACCGCTGTGCGGGCCCGTTCGATTCGGTTCGATGCCAATGTGCGAAAGCCGCCGCTGCGGGCGTCCGGTCACGAAAGGTATGCCGTGGCCGGTGGAAAGTTGACCGCATGGCTCCGATGCAGTCATTTGAAAAAGAAGATGGGAGCGCCCCTCAGCCGCCCGATCCGCGTTGAAGTAGACGCGCACGCACATTTTCAAGCAATTCAACGGAGTGCATAGGCCATGCGAAGTAAGGCGGGAATCCGTGATGGCCGTCGCGTATGCACGCAGGCACAGCGTGTAAACGCCACGCCGGTTCATGCTTCCCCGGCATGAGGCTTATTCCCCACCATGCTTTGCCTCTGGCGGCCTCACGGGCGACAATAAGCGGCTTGCCCGGCCCCGGCATCTAGGCGGTGGTCCGGTGACCCTTAACTGGCGCCATGCCGTACCGAGAGGTCCATCCCTACATGTCCCACTCCCCGACGATCATCTACACGCTGACCGACGAAGCGCCGTTCCTGGCTACCCAATCCCTGCTCCCCATCATCGACGCGTTCACCGGCACCGCCGGCGTGAAGGTGGAAACCCGCGACATCTCGCTCGCCGGGCGCATCCTGTCGCAATTTCCCAACGTACTGAAGGACAACCAGCGCGTGGCCGACGATCTGGCGGAGCTTGGCCAGCTGGCCACCACGCCGGACGCCAACATCATCAAGCTGCCCAACATCAGTGCCTCGGTGCCCCAGTTGAAGGCTGCGGTGAAGGAACTGCAATCCCAGGGCTACGCCCTGCCCGATTACCCCGATGTCGCCAGCGACGAGGCCTCCAGGGAGATCCAGGCGCGCTACGGGCGCGTGATGGGCAGCGCGGTGAACCCGGTGCTTCGCGAGGGCAATTCCGACCGCCGCGCGCCGCTTTCGGTCAAGAACTACGCCCGCAAGCACCCGCATCGCATGGGCAAGTGGGCCAGTGATTCGAAAACGCACGTGTCGCACATGGACAGCGGCGACTTCTACGGTAGCGAAACCTCCACCACGACGGCCAAGGCCGGGAGCCTGCGCATCGAGTTCGTGGCGAAGGACGGTGCCGTCACGGTGCTGAAGGACAAGATCAAGGTCGAACTTGCCGAAGTGGTGGACGCGGCGGTGATGAGCCGCAAGGCACTGGCCAGCTTCATCGATGCGCAGATCGCCGATGCGAAGGCTTCGAACGTGCTGTTCTCGCTGCACCTGAAGGCCACCATGATGAAGGTGTCCGACCCGATCATGTTCGGCGTGGCGGTGGGTGAGTTCTACAAGGGCGTGCTCGACAAACACGCCGCGGCGCTTAAGTCGGTGGGATTCAATCCCAACAACGGCATCGGCGACCTCTACACCCGCATCGCAAGCCTTCCGGCCGACCAGAAATCCGCCATCGAGGCGGATATCAAGGCGCTTTACGCCGATCGTCCGAAGCTTGCCATGGTGAACTCCGACAAGGGCATCACCAGCCTGCACGTGCCCAGCGACGTCATCATCGACGCCTCGATGCCGGCGATGATCCGCGACTCCGGCGGCATGTGGAACGCCGAGGGCAAGCTCCAGGACACCAAGGCGGTCATTCCGGACCGTTCGTACGCCGGCGTGTACCAGGCCGTGATCGATGACTGCAGAACCCACGGTGCGTTCGACCCCGCCACCATGGGCAGCGTGCCCAATGTCGGCCTGATGGCGCAGAAAGCCGAGGAATACGGCTCGCACGACAAGACCTTCCAGTTGCCCGGCGCGGGCCAGGTGCGCGTGGTGGACGACGCCGGCAAGACGGTGCTTGAACAGGCCGTGGAAGAAGGCGATATCTTCCGCATGTGCCAGACCAAGGATGCTCCCATCCAGGACTGGGTGAAGCTTGCCGTCGGCCGCGCGCGCCTGTCCGGCACGCCGGCGGTGTTCTGGCTCGACGCAAAGCGCGGCCACGATGCGCAGATGATCGCCAAGGTCGAACGCTACCTGAAAGACCACGACACGGCGGGGCTGGACATCCGCATCATGAATCCCGTCGATGCCACCAGGCATTCGCTCGAGCGCATCCGCAAGGGCCAGGATACGATCTCGGTCACCGGCAACGTGCTGCGCGACTACCTCACCGATCTCTTCCCGATCATGGAGCTAGGTACCAGCGCCAAGATGCTCTCGGTGGTGCCGCTGATGGCCGGTGGCGGCTTGTTCGAGACGGGCGCCGGTGGTTCGGCGCCCAAGCACGTGCAGCAGTTCGTCGAGGAAAATTACCTGCGCTGGGATTCGCTGGGTGAATTCCTGGCCCTGGCAGCTTCGCTCGAACACCTGGGCGAGCACTTCCACAACGCCCGGGCTTCGCTTCTGTCGCGCACGCTGGACCAGGCCAACGGCAAGTTCCTCGACAGCAACAAGTCGCCGGCGCGCAAGGTGGGCGAGCTCGACAACCGCGGCAGCCATTTCTACCTGGCCATGTACTGGGCGCAGGCCCTGGCCGCACAGGATGAAGACAAGCCCCTGCAGGCACTGTTCACCGAGATCGCCAAAACACTCACCGACAACGAAGACACCATCGTCGGCGAGCTCAACGGCGTGCAGGGCCAGCCGGTGGATATCCGCGGCTACTACCACCCGGACCTGCAGCTCCTGGCCAAGGCCATGCGGCCCAGCCCGACCTTCAACGCCGCCCTGGCAAAGCTCGTGGCCAGCCGCTGACGCGGCACCGGGGAGCCGGTACGCCGGCTCCCCCTTTTTTTGCCCACGCCATGCACATCCGCCCGTACGACTTTCCCGACCTCGAGCTGCTGATGGCCCTTTGGGAACGCAGCGTGCGCGCCACGCACGATTTCCTCGGCGAAGCGGTGATCGGGCAACTGGTGCCCGTCGTCCGGCGACATGTGTTTCCGGTGATCGAGACCTGGGTGTTGGTGGACCGCGGCGACATCCTGGGCTTCGTGAGCCTGAACGGAAGCAAGGTGGAAGCGCTGTTCGTGGACCCTGCGCACATGGGCAAGGGCGCCGGCGGCCGATTGCTGCAGCACGCGCGCAAGCTCAAGGGCACGCCGCTGACGCTGGACGTGAACGAGCAAAACTTAAGTGCGCTCACCTTCTACCGAAAACAGGGTTTCACCGTCACCGGCCGCTCGCCGGTGGACGGCATGGGCCTACCCTTTCCCCT
>NZ_DATHFX010000468.1:0-6065 GCF_035317885.1 Pinirhizobacter sp. | reverse complement strand
CAGCGAGAATCTGGCCCGGTGGATCTTCCAGCGACTGCAACCTGCGTTGCCGGGGCTCGACCAGGTGGTCGTGCACGAAACCTGCACCTCTGGGGCCAGTTATCGTGCTTCGGATGCGGCGTCGCACTAGGAAATAGTCGTACTTTCCAAGGCCCTATTGCGTGCTCCGTCACGTACTGAGGCATCCTGTCGCAGCCTCGTAGCTTGTTACGCCAAATCGCTCGCTGATATACTTTCACGGATCGAAACCGTGGCCCGTCGTTGACTCGGTGGCGCCTAGTGCGAAACCGTCACGGGAACCATCGCGTGCTTAACAGTCTTTCCGTCGGTCGTCGCCTGGCCTTGCGCCTCTTCATGTGGCAGGTTGCCGTGGCGGCGTTGATGGGTCTCGCATTCCTCGGGTTGGGCTGGCGCTATGCACTGGCCGCCTCGTTGAGTGCGCTGCTGATCGCTCTGGGCAACGCGCTTATGGCAGCGCGAACCTTCAGCGGATTGGCGGGAGGCGGCGTGATGCTGGGGCGTCTGATCGCGGGAATGATCCTTAAGTGGGTCGTGATCGTCGGTGGACTACTCGTGGTTCTGGTTCATTGGAAGCTGCCGCCGTTGGCTGCCCTGGCAGGCCTGGCGGCTGCGTTCGCGGTAAATCTGCTCGCATTCAGATTCAAGGGTTGAGGCATGGCAAGTGAACCGCAGGGCGGTGGTCTGACCGAATACATCCAGCATCACCTCGAGCATCTGGTGGTGACGACGCGTCCCGGCGCAGGCTCGTTCTGGGACATCCGCCTGGATACGATCATCGTTTCGCTCGTGCTTGGTGCGTTCTTCTGCCTGTGGTTCTGGCTGCTGGCGCGCAAGGCGAGCTCGGGCGTGCCGTCCAAGGCACAGGCGCTGGTCGAGATCATCGTCGAGTTCGTCGATACCCAGGTCAAGGACACCTTCCACGGTGACCGCCGCACGCTCACGCCGCTGGCGCTGTCGATCTTCATGTGGG
The DNA here is from genome assembly GCF_035317885.1 of Pinirhizobacter sp. Taxonomy (GTDB): domain Bacteria; phylum Pseudomonadota; class Gammaproteobacteria; order Xanthomonadales; family Rhodanobacteraceae; genus Pinirhizobacter. The sequence continues at coordinate 5,074 of NZ_DATHFX010000468.1, read as the reverse complement.
TGTTCTTCATGAACGCGATGGACCTGCTGCCGGTGGATCTGGCCGGCTGGCTGGTCACCACCTTCCGCGGCCATGAAGTGGCTCATCACACGTATTTCCGCGCGGTCCCCACGGCCGATGTGAACACCACGATCGGCCTCGCGCTGTCGGTGTTCTTCCTCGTGCTGGCCCATGGGATCAAGGCGAAGGGCGCTGGCGGCTTCGGCAAGGAACTGCTCACCGCGCCGTTCCATGCCGAGGGCACGGTGATGAAAGTCGTGCTTTCGCCGTTCAATTTCCTGCTGAATGTCGTTGAATACCTGTCCAAGCCGGTATCGCTTGCCATGCGACTGTTCGGCAACATGTACGGCGGCGAGCTGGTCTTCATGCTGATCGCCGGTTTGATGATCAGCTGGATCGGTTTCGTGCCCGGTGTCCTGTTCAATACGGGCTGGGCCATTTTCCACATCCTTATCATCGCGCTGCAGGCCTACATCTTCATGATGTTGACCATCGTCTATATCGCGATGGCGCGCGAGCACCACTGAGCAAGGCAGCACCCGTCACTGCAGCACGATTTACAACCATTTTCGTTTCGTTTCGTTCTAGCCAACCCGCTATCGCATCGTAGGAGAGCACCATGGAATTCATCGCACACGTGCAGGCCCTGACGGCCATTGCCATCGGCATCATCATCGGCCTCGGTGCCCTGGGCGCCTGCCTCGGTATCGGCATCATGGGCTCGAAGTTCCTCGAAGCCGCTGCCCGCCAGCCGGAACTGGTCCCGCTGCTGCAGGGCCGCATGTTCCTGCTCGCCGGCCTGATCGACGCCGCGTTCATCATCGGCCTGGCCATTGCACTGCTGCTGGCGTTCTCCAACCCGCTGCTGGGCGTGCTCAAGGCCGCCACCGGCGGTTGATCCAGCGGGTTCACGCCACCGCGGCGGGCTTGCCCGTTGCGGTGGCCGCATCGTTAATGCGTTTCGGGAGATATCGGTAAGATCATGAATATCAACATGACCTTCCTGGGCCAGATGTTATCGTTCGCGATACTGGTCTGGTTTACTACCAAGTTCATCTGGCCCCAGATCAACGGCGCCATCGAGGAACGCCAAAAAAAGGTTGCCGATGGTCTGGACGCGGCCGAACGCGCGCGTGCTGAACTGAAGGACGCTGATGCCAAGGTTGCCGTCGAGATCAAGCAGGCCCGCCTGCAGGCCACCGAGATCATCGACAAGGCCCAGCAGCAGGCCAACCAGATCATCGACAAGTCCCGCGTGGATGCCATCGAAGAGATCAATCGCCTGAAGGCCGCGGCCCAGGACGACATCGCCTCGATGGCCCAGAAGGCCCGTGAGCAACTGCGCACCCAGGTAAGCCAGCTGGCCATCCGGGGCGCTGAGAAGATCGTCCAGCGTGAAATCGACCCGGCCTCGCACAAGGCCATGCTCGATCAGCTCGCGGCCGAGATCTGACCATGGCCCAGGCGCTCACCCTCGCCCGTCCCTACGCACGCGCGGCTTTCGAGACCGCGCATGCGGAAGGCAAGCTCGCCGACTGGTCGCGGGCGCTGGCATTCGCGGCCGCCGTCTCTGGCGACGCGCGCGTGCAGGACCTCCTGAACGACCCGCGTGTGCAACCGGCCCAGCTGGTCAGCCTGCACCTGCCGTCGGGCATGGAGGCCGGGGCGCCGTTCGGCTCGTTCCTGGCAGCCCTGGCGGACCAGCGGCGGCTGTCGCTGCTGCCGGAAGTCGAAGAGCTGTTCGACGAGTTGAAGCGCGAGTCGGAGCACACCTTGCTGGTCAAGGTGACCAGCGCGCTGGCGCTGGACGCCGCCCAGGCCGAAACGCTCAAGGCCTCGCTCAAGCGCCGCTTCAAGCGCGAGATCGAAATCGAGGCGCATGTCGACGCCGCGCTGCTCGGTGGCGTGGTGATCGATACCGGCGACGAAGTGATCGACGGCTCAGCGCGCGGCCGTCTGGCGCGCCTGGCCACGGCGCTGACGCACTGAACCCAGTTTCAAATTCCAGGAAACGACCATGTCCAGTACCACCCTGAACCCGTCCGAGATCAGCGAGCTGATCAAGAACCGCATCGAGCAGTTCAAGCTCGGTTCGGAAGCCCGCAACGAAGGCACTGTCATCAGCGTCTCCGACGGCATCGTGCGCATCCACGGCCTGGCCGACGTGATGCAGGGCGAAATGATCGAATTGCCGGGCAATGTGTACGCCCTGGCGATGAACCTCGAGCGCGACTCCGTCGGCGCCGTGGTGCTGGGCGATTACCAGGCGATCCGCGAAGGCGATACCGCCAAGACCACCGGCCGCATCCTCGAAGTGCCGGTTGGCCCGGGCCTGCTCGGCCGCGTGGTTGACGCGCTCGGCAACCCGATCGACGGCAAGGGCCCGATCGACGCCGCCGGCACCAGCGCGATCGAGAAGGTCGCCCCGGGCGTGATCTGGCGCAAGTCGGTCGACCAACCGATGCAGACGGGTTACAAGTCCATCGACGCGATGATCCCGATCGGCCGCGGACAGCGCGAGCTGATCATCGGTGACCGCCAGACGGGCAAGACCGCTGTCGCCATCGACGCGATCATCAACCAGAAGAACTCCGGCATTAAGTGCATCTACGTCGCCATCGGCCAGAAGCGCAGCTCGATTGCCAACGTCGTGCGCAAGCTTGAAGAGAACAATGCCCTGGCCCACACCATCATCGTGGTGGCCTCGGCGTCAGAGTCGGCCGCCCTGCAGTACGTGGCGCCGTATTCCGGTTGCGCCATGGGCGAGTACTTCCGCGACCGCGGCGAAGATGCGCTGATCATCTACGACGACCTCTCCAAGCAGGCCGTGGCCTACCGCCAGATTTCGTTGCTGTTGAAGCGCCCGCCGGGCCGCGAAGCCTACCCGGGCGACGTCTTCTATCTCCATTCGCGCCTGCTCGAGCGCGCTTCGCGCGTCAGCGAGGAATACGTGGAGAAGATGACCAACGGCGAAGTGAAGGGCAAGACTGGTTCGCTCACCGCGCTGCCGATCATCGAAACCCAGGCCGGCGACGTCTCGGCGTTCGTGCCGACCAACGTGATCTCCATCACCGACGGCCAGATCTTCCTGGAAACCGACCTCTTCAACGCCGGCATCCGCCCGGCCGTGAACGCCGGTATCTCGGTGTCGCGCGTCGGTGGCGCTGCCCAGACCAAGATCGTCAAGAAGCTCTCCGGCGGTATCAAGCTGTCGCTGGCCCAGTTCCGTGAGCTTGCCGCCTTCGCGCAGTTCGCCTCGGACCTCGACGCCGCCACGCGTGCCCAGCTCGACCGTGGCCAGCGCGTGACGGAACTGATGAAGCAGGCGCAGTACTCGCCGCTGTCCATCGCCGAACTCGGCGTGTCGGTGTTCGCGGCCGAGAAGGGCTACCTCGACGACCTGCCGGTCAACAAGGTGCTGCCCTTCGAGAAGGGCCTGCATGCCTTCATGCGCCAGAACCACGGCGAGCTGATGAGCAAGATCGAGAAGACCGGCGACTGGAACAACGACATCGAGGCCACCTTCAAGGCCGCGGCGGACGAGTTCAAGAAGACGGGTAGCTGGTAACTGATGCACCACCGGCGGGTTCGCCCGCCGGCGCGGTAAACCAACGAGACGGAAGAGCACATGGCCAGCGGTCGCGAAATCAAAACCAAGATCAAGAGCACGCAGAACATGCGCAAGGTCACGCGCGCGCTCGAAATGGTCTCGGCCTCGAAGATCCGCAAGGCGCAGGAGCTCATGAAGGCCTCGCGTCCCTATGCCAAGGCCATGCGCAAGGTCATCGCGCACGTCGCCCAGGCCAACACCGATTTCCCGCATCCGTTCCTCACCGAGCGGCCGAACGTCGGCAACATCGGCATCATCGTGGTCTCGACCGACCGCGGCCTGGCCGGCGGCCTCAACTCCAACCTGTTCCGCCGCACGCTCACCACCATCCGTGAGTGGCAGGACAAGGGCGCAGGCGTCGACGTCGTTGCCATCGGCCAGAAGGCCGTGCAGTTCTTCCGCCGGATCAAGGGCGTCAACCTGATCGGCACCGCCACGCACCTGGGCGAGAAGCCGCGGGTGGAAGACCTCGTCGGCGTGATCAAGGTCGTGCTGGACGCCTATACGGCGAACCGCCTGGACCGCGTGCTGCTGGTCTACAACGATTTCGTCAACACGATCGTGCAGAAGCCGACGGTGGAAACGCTATTGCCGCTGGATGTCGTGGCCAAGGAACTGGCGGCCCACGATTCGGGCATCAAGACCGAGCAGACGCACGACTGGGAATATATCTACGAGCCGGACGCGCGCACGGTGCTCGAGCACCTGCTGGGCCGTTACATCGAATCGATCGTCTACCAGGCGGCGCTGGAGAACCTCGCCAGCGAGCACGCCGCCCGCATGGTGGCCATGAAGGCCGCCTCCGACAACGCCAACAAGGTCATCGACGAGCTCACCCTCGTCTACAACAAGGCGCGCCAGGCGGCGATCACGCAGGAAATTTCCGAAATCGTCGGCGGCGCCGCGGCGGTCTAGGGCAACCCATCCACAGGCGACGCCACGGCGGCGCCGACACGTACACACAAAGATCCATCCGGAGCAGATCCATGAGCCAGGGCAAAGTTGTACAGATCATCGGCGCGGTCGTCGACGTCGAATTCCCGCGCGACCAGGTGCCGAAGATTTACGACGCACTCAAGATCGACGGTACCGAGATCACGCTGGAAGTACAGCAGCAGCTCGGCGACGGCGTGGTCCGTACCATCGCGCTGGGTTCCACCGACGGCCTGCGCCGCAACCTGGTGGCCCGCAACACCGGCGAAGGCATCAAGGTGCCGGTCGGCAGCGCCACACTCGGCCGCATCATGGACGTGCTCGGCAATCCCATCGACGAAGCGGGTCCGATCGGCGAGAAGGAAAGGTGGGTGATCCATCGCGCCGCCCCGTCGTACGACGACCAGGCCGCGGCCAACGAGTTGCTGGAAACCGGCATCAAGGTGATCGACCTGATGTGCCCGTTCGCCAAGGGCGGCAAGGTCGGCCTGTTCGGCGGCGCCGGCGTGGGCAAGACGGTCAACATGATGG